>JABDRC010000069.1 GCA_013041945.1 Halobacteria archaeon | reverse complement strand
TGCAGGGCTTCGCCTGCCGGGCCTGCGGCGATCATGTGAATGGCTTTCATGAGGATTTTATAGCATGGTTTTGTTGAGGATCCCGGTGCATCGTCGCTGCCGCTACTGCTGATTGCGCAACAGCAGCATGGGGCTGGTTTCCACCACGCTGCGGGTACCGCGGTAGCCGGCTGCGCCGATGAGCAGCGCGCCAGCGATGGGGGTAATGAGCCAGAGTGGCCACTGGAAACGGTATTCCAGCTCCAGTACCTCGCTGTACAACAACCAGGCAAGACATTCCGCACCCATGGCCGCCAGCAGGCCCGCCAGCGCGCCGAGCGCGGCGAACTCCGCCAGGTGTCCGGCGCGCAGCTGCCGGCGGCTGCCGCCCAGCGCCCGCAACAGCGCGCCTTCATAGAGCCGTTCATCCTGGCTGGCCTGCAGAGCGGCAAACAGCACGGCAAAGCCGGCCAGCAGGGTAAACACCAGTACGTACTCGACCGCCAGCGTGACCTGCCGGAAGATGCGGCCGACCTGTTCGATCAGACGGTCCATCTCCAGCACCGTCACGGCCGGATAACGCGCCACCAGCTCGCGCAGCAACGGCTTGCCTGCCTTGTCCAGGCGGAAACTGGTCATCCAGGTCGCGGGGAACTCCTCGATCACCTGCGGTGGAAACACCATGTAGAAGTTCGGCCGGAAGGATTCCCACTGCACGCTGCGGATGCTGGCCACCGTGGCGCTGAAACGCTGTGCACCGACCGCGAAGTCGAGTTCATCATCCGGCTGGATGCCAATGCGCCGGGCGAGTTTCGCTTCCACCGATACCAGCGGCCTGCCGGTATCATCCGGCCGCCACCAGCGGCCGGCCTGGATGCGATTGTCGGCCTGCAGCGTGCGCGTCCAGGTCAGGTTGAGCTCGCGGTTGAGGGCATTGTCGTCACGCACCTCCTTGGTGACGGCCTGGCGCACCGGGGTGCCGTTGATCGCCACCAGCCGGCCGCGCACCATAGGGTAGAGCTGCGCGGTCGCCACACCCGCCGCGTCCATGAAGGCCCGAAAGGAGTCGACCTGCTCCGGCAGGATGTTGATGGCGAAGTGATTGGGTGCGTCTTCCGGCAACTGGCGCTGCCAGGTCGTCAGCAAATCGGTGCGAACCAGTGCGACCACCGCCATCGTCATCAGCGTCAGGCCGAAGGCCATGATCTGGCTGATGCTGCTGCGCCTGCGCCGCCAGAGATTGTTGAGGCCAAAGCGCCATGCCACACCCACGCGTGCATTGAGGCGGTGACTCAGCCACAACAACAGCAGTGCCAGCAGGCCCAGTACGGCCGCCAGCGCCGCACCGCCGGCCAGCACCGACAGTGTCATGGGCCAGCTGTCCGTATAGCGCCACATCACGGCCACGATGGCGGCCAGGGCCGCCCCGTAGACCAGCCAGGCACGGCTCGGCAGGGGTAACAGGTCACGCCGCAAGACGCGCAACGGCGATACGTTTCTCAGGCGCATGACCGGGGGCAGTGCAAAACCGGCCAGCGTGATCAGCCCGGTGGCGAAGCCGGCCACCACCGGCCAGGCGCGCGGCGCCGCGGGCGTGGCCGGCAGCAAATCCGCCAGCAGGTAGAGCAGGCCATACTGGGCCAGCCAGCCGAGCAGGCAGCCGGCGGCCGCGGCGAGCAGGCCGATCACCAGCAGTTGCGGCAGGTACAGGCCGAGCAGGTCGCGCTGCGAGGCACCCAGGCAGCGCAGCATGGCGCTCATGTCGAAGTGCCGCTCGCTGTAGCGCCGCGCCGCCATCGCGACCGCGACGCCTGCCAGCACGATCGCCGCCAGTACCGCCAGGCCGAGATAGCGTTCCGCGCGTTCCAGTGCCGAGCCGACGGCGCGGCGACCTTCCTTCACGCCGATCAGTTCATGGCCGGGTTCGAGGCGCGGTTCCAGCCACGATCGCAGTGCCGCGATCTTCTGCTCGTCGCCGGCAAACAGGTGGCGGTATTTGAGCCGGCTGCCGGGCTGCACCACCCCGGTGGCGGGGACATCCGCCAGGCGCATCAGCACGCGCGGTGCGACGCCAAACGGGTTGCCCACCTCGCCGGGTTCGAAGGTAATCACCCGGGTAATCCCGAGCGTATGGGTACCGACCTCGATGCGGTCGCCGGTCTGCAGGCCGAGGGCGGTGAGCAGGCGCGGTGCCACCCAGGCTTCGCCGGGACGGGGCAGGGTAGCAGTTTCCGTGTCGGCGGCGAACGGTGCGGCCGCGGTGCGCATGCGCCCGCGTAACGGGAAGCCGTCCTCCACCGCCTTGACGGCGGAGAGCAGCAAGTCGTCACCCGCGACCACCACGCTGGTGAACTCGAGGGTGACACTGGCGGCGAGCCCGCTGGCGCGTGCCTGCTCGAGCCAGGCCGCATCGACCGGACGCGGACTGGCCAGCACCAGGTCGGCACCGAGAAAGTCGGCCGACTGATTGGTCAGGCCGCGACCGAGCCGGTCGGTGAAAAAACCGATCGCCGTGCTGGCCGCCACGGCAATCACCAGCGCCGCCACCAGGATGCGCTGTTCGCCGGCGTGCCAGTTGCGTGCCAGCAGCCGCATGGCCAGGCGCCAGCGGATCATGCGTGCTGCACCGTGCGCGCATCACCGACCACGCGGCCGGACTCCAGCCGCACCAGGCGTTCGCAACGCCCGGCCAGGTGGTCGTCGTGGGTTACCAGCACCAGGGTGGTGCCCTTGTCCCGGTTGAGCGCAAACAGCAGGTCGATGACCCGTTCACCGGTCTGGTTGTCGAGATTGCCGGTGGGTTCATCGGCAAACAGGATGGCCGGCTCGGTGGCAAAGGCGCGCGCGATGGCCACGCGCTGCTGCTCGCCGCCGGAGAGCTGTTTCGGATAATGCTGCAGGCGCGCCGCCAGTCCGACGCGTTCCAGCAGCCCGGCGGCGTGCGCGCGCGCCGCCTGCTCGCCGGCCAGTTCCAGTGGCAGCATGACGTTCTCGAGCGCGGTCAGTCCGGCCAGCAGCTGGAACGACTGAAAGACGAAGCCCACCAGTTCGCCGCGCACCCGGGCGCGCCCATCCTCGTCCAGGTCATTGAGCCGGTAGTGCGATAAAAACACTTCGCCGCTCGAGGGCAGGTCCAGCCCGGCAAGCAGCCCCAGCAGGGTCGACTTGCCGGACCCGGAGACGCCGGCCACGGCGACCGTCTCGCGCGCCCCGATCTCGAGGTCGATACCGGCGAGGATCTCCAGCGTGCCGGCGGCCGTTGTCACGCGCTTGCCCAGGTTCCGGGCGGCTATCATGGTGGTATGCTTGGTGTCTGTCATGCTGAATCGAATCCTGCTCCTGCTGTGTTTGTTGCTGCCGACGGCAGCTTTCGCCCAGATCATACTGGTTGTCGGCGACAGTCTCAGTGCCGCCTACGGCATCCCGGTCGAACAGGGCTGGGTCAGCCTGCTGCAGCAGCGCCTGGACAGCGGCGGCTATCCCTACCGGCTGGTCAATGCCAGCATCAGCGGCGACACCACCGCCAACGCCCGTGCGCGCCTGCCGCAAACGCTTGCCGGGCAGTCACCGGCGGTGGTCATGCTGGCGCTGGGCGGCAACGATGGCCTGCGCGGCCTGTCGCTCAAGGCGATGAAATCCAACCTGGCCACCATGATTGGCAGTGCCCGCGGCGCCGGCGCGCGCGTGTTGCTGATCGGCGTGCAGCTGCCGCCCAACTACGGGCCGCGCTACACCGAGAGCTTTCAGGCCATCTACCGGGAGCTGGCCCGGGAATTCGACCTGAGCCTGCTGCCGTCACTGGTCGATGGCATCGGTACCGAGCAGGCCCTGATGCAGGCCGACGGCATTCATCCGAATGTCGCCGCACAGCCACTGATTTGTGACCGCGTCTGGGAGGCGCTGTTCCCCTTGCTGCACAAACCCGCGGCAAGGGCCACTGCCGGATAGTACCCTGCAGCCCGCGTTACGCACAGCTGTGCCGGGACCGGCAGGTGCCAGTGCAGCGTCATCCGGGATGAGCAAATACTGCATGCTACAGTGTTAACCCGTGCCCGGCTGTCACCCCGGAAACGCACGGTGCGACAAGATAGTGAACTCTTCCCCCGTCCTGGAATATGATAGGCGCCCCGCGGGCCGGGCCCGTTTATCGATTGACAGAGAACCGCAACATGGCAGATTCAACCATCATCTACACCGAAACCGACGAAGCGCCGGCCCTGGCCACGTATTCCCTGTTGCCCATTATCCAGGCCTTTACCCGGGCCGCGGGCGTGGTGGTGGAGACCCGGGACATTTCCCTGTCGGGTCGCATTATCGCGAATTTTCCCGACCGCCTGAGCGATGCACAGCGGCTCGGCGATGCGCTGGCCGAGCTCGGGGCGCTCGCCAAGACCCCGCAGGCAAATATTATCAAGCTGCCGAACATCAGCGCCTCGGTGCCGCAGTTGATGGAGGCGATCAGCGAGTTGCAGGAAAAGGGCTACGACATCCCGGACTACCCGCAAGAGCCGGCCAATGATGAGGAGGCTGCGATCAAGGCCCGTTATGCGAAGGTGCTGGGCAGTGCGGTGAACCCGGTCCTGCGTGAAGGCAACTCGGACCGCCGCGTGGCCGGACCGGTCAAGGCCTATGCAAAAAAACACCCGCACCGCATGGGTGAATGGTCGGCTGATTCCAGGTCGCACGTGGCCTCCATGCAGGATGGTGACTTTTATTCCAGCGAGCAGTCGGCCGTGGTGGACGCGGCGGGCGATCTCACGATAACCCTGACGACCGAGTCGGCTGAAACGCAGGTGCTGAAAGCGGCTGTGCCGGTGCTGGCGGGAGAGGTGGTCGATGCGGCGGTAATGAGCATCCGCAAGCTGCGCGCATTTTTTGCAGGCGCCATGGAGGATGCCAGGGAGCAGGGCCTGCTGCTGTCGCTGCACATGAAGGCCACCATGATGAAGGTCTCCGACCCGATCATCTTCGGCCATGCGGTCAGCGTGTATTACAGGGATGTATTCGACAAACACGCCGCCACCTTCGACGAACTGGGCGTGGATACGCGCAATGGCCTGGGTGATGTGTACGCGAAGATCGCCGCGCTGCCGGACGCGCAGCGCAATGCCATCGAGGCCGACCTGCAGTCGGTCTATGCCACCCGCCCGGAGCTGGCGATGGTGAATTCGGACAAGGGCATCACCAACCTGCATGTACCCAGCGACGTGATCGTGGATGCCTCGATGCCGGCCATGATTCGTTCGTCCGGCCAGATGTGGGGCCCCGATGGCCAGCTGCATGACACCAAGGCAATGATCCCGGACCGGAACTATTCCGGTGTCTACCAGGCCGTGATCGAGTTTTGCAAACAGCACGGGGCGTTTGATGTGGCCACCATGGGCAATGTCAGCAATGTCGGCCTGATGGCGCAGAAGGCCGAGGAATACGGCTCGCACGACAAGACCTTCGAGATGCCGGCCGCCGGTGTGGTATGCGTGGTCGACAGCGCCGGCAACACGCTGCTGGAGCATCCGGTCGACAAGGGCGACATCTGGCGCATGTGCCAGACAAAGGATCTGCCGATTCGCGACTGGGTGAAGCTGGCGGTCAGCCGCGCGCGTCTGACCGGCCAGCCGGCGGTGTTCTGGCTGGACAGCGATCGCGCCCATGACGCCAACCTGATCAGCAAGGTCGAAACCTGCCTGCAGGAGCATGACACCAGCGGACTGGAGATCCTGATCAAGTCACCGGTGGAGGCCGTGCGCTATACGCTGGAGCGTGTGCGGGCCGGGAAGGACACCATCTCGGTCACCGGCAACGTGCTGCGTGATTATCTCACTGACCTGTTCCCGATCCTGGAGCTGGGCACCAGTGCCAAGATGCTCTCCATCGTGCCGTTGCTGGCCGGGGGCGGCCTGTTCGAGACCGGTGCGGGCGGCTCCGCGCCCAAGCTGGTGCAGCAGTTGCTGGAAGAAAACCACCTGCGCTGGGATTCGCTCGGTGAATTCCTGGCACTGGCCGTCTCACTGGAAGACCTGGCACAAAAGACCGGCAATGACAGGATCCAGGTGCTGGCCGATGCGCTGGATTCGGCCAACAGCGAATACCTCAACAACAACAAGTCACCTTCACGCAAGGCAGGTGAAATGGATAACCGCGGCAGCCACCTCTACCTGGCGCTGTACTGGGCGCAGGCACTGGCCGTGCAGGACAGGGACGCGGACCTGCAGGCGCTGTTTGCACCGGTCGCAGAACAGTTGCTCGCAAACGAGGAAACCATCATCGAGGAACTCAACCGGGTGCAGGGGGCGGCGGCGGATATCGGCGGCTATTACCGCCCGGACCGGGCAAAGGCGGCGAGCGTGATGCGCCCCAGCGAGACGTTGAACAGGCTGATTGACAATCTGTAAAGGGTGTCCGGAATAAGGGAGTATCACGGCACATTTGCCGCTTAAATCCGGAAAAACAGGCTCGAATGCCTGTTTCTGCCATATGGGTCGTATCTGATCCCGTCGCTGGCGTCAAATATTGCCTGTTTGTTCTGATAAGATATTTCATATTCCCCGGGCCGCCCGGCTCAACCCGCCAGACATGGAAGCGATGTGAACGATGTGACATCAAGGTCAGCAACCCTGCTGATTTACTGCCCTGACCAGAAGGGCATTGT
>JABDRC010000062.1 GCA_013041945.1 Halobacteria archaeon | reverse complement strand
AGCAGGTGAAACTCGGCACCCGGCCGGTGCATTTGAATGATCACGGTGCTGATCGAGCCGGGGCCGGCGAGCAGCGGTATTGCGATCGGAACAATCGCGACATTCTCGCGGCCCGCGGCTTCCGCCTTTTCAGCCGAGGTGGTGCGCATCTGGTCCGGCTGGGCGCGCAGCATGGTCAGCGCCATCAGCAACAGCACGATGCCGCCGCCGACACGAAACGACGGCAGGCTGGTGCCGAGCACGGTCAGCATGGTTTCGCCGAACATCGCGGACAAAGACAAAACGATCGCAACAGTGACAGCTGCAAGTGTCACGGCGCGGCCGCGTTCCGCCGCACTGTAATCCTGGGTCAGGCTCAGGAAGATCGGGATCACCGCAAACGGATCAAGAATCACCAGCAGGGCGGTGAAAAAACGCGAGTACTCGGTCCAGTATTCCATGATTGATTCGCCTGCAGTATAGAAATCGTATGAGCCTCGATTTTTTCCGGTATCCTGTGCCCAAGTCAATACGTTTGAAACACTGACAGTGTGTTTGGAGGAAACATGAGCGGCTTGCTGGAATCAGAATGGGTGGCCTGGCTGGGTATCGTATTATGCCTTAGCCAGTCGGCCATGTTCTCGGGACTGAACCTGGCATTGCTCGGCATCAGCCGACTCAGCCTCGAAGTCGAGGTGGCTTCGGGCAACAGCGCGGCCAGGCGCATCCTGCTTCTGCGCCGCGACACCAACTTCCTGCTGACCACGATTCTGTGGGGCAACGTCAGTATCAACGTGCTGCTGACGCTGTTGTCCAACTCGGTGCTGGCCGGGATCACCGCCTTCCTGTTTTCCACCGTGTTCATCACCTTCTTCGGTGAAATTGCGCCACAGGCCTATTTCTCCCGCAATGCGTTCAGGATGGGGTCACTGTTCTCGCCGCTGCTCAGGCTCTATCAGTTGATACTCTACCCGGTGGCGAAACCGAGTGCGATGGTGCTCGACTGGTTACTGGGCAAGGAGGGCATCCAGTATTTCCGTGAACGTGACATGCGGATGATGATCCAGAAACACATCGATGCGAGAGATAGCGATATCGACCGCCTGGAAGGTGTTGGCGCGATGAACTTCCTCGCACTCGATGACCTGATGGTGACCGAAGAAGGCGAGCCGGTGGATCCGCTGAGCGTGATCGTGTTGCCCCATTACCAGGGTTCACCGCAGTTTCCTGCCTTTGAAGCGAACACGGATGATCCTTTCATCGACTCGCTGAATGCATCCGGCAAGAAATGGGTCATCTTCACCGACGAGGCCGGCGTGCCATCGCTGGTGCTGAATTCGAACGATTTCCTGCGCGCGGTACTGTTCGGCCAGGAGCACATCAATATTCACCATTTCTGCCACCGTCCTGTGATAGTGACCAACACCCACGTGATGCTCGGCAATGTGCTGTCACGTCTGATGGCCACCGGCAACCGGGGCAGTGAAGATGTGATCGAATACGACCTGGTGCTGGTCTGGGCCGAACAGCGGCGCGTGATCACCGGCTCGGACATCCTCGGGCGTTTGCTGCGCGGGGTCACACCATTGCAGAGGGAAGCCGCGGCACCCTGATGATGCTATGCTAGTGCACGGTCACGGCGCAATCGGATCGATATGGACGGTTTCATTCAACAAATAGGCATGTACTGGGACGAATTGCATCGCATGCTGGCATTCGATACCGCATTGCTGCAGGACACCGAGATCATCCTGCGTCTGGTACTGCAGGCGATGTTGCTGACAGCCTCGGCGTTTTTTTCGAGTTCCGAGACCGCGCTGTTTTCGCTGTCGAGGCTCGAGCTGCGTGAGCTGAGGCGCAGCCGCCATCCCAGGGCCGATGCGCTGTTCGCACTGCTCGAGCAGCCGCGCAAGCTGATCATATCGATTCTGTGCGGCAACGAAATCATCAACGTGGCAGCGGCCGCGAACATGACAACCATACTCATGCATCTGTACAGCAGCGAAACCGTGGTTCTGTTGAATATATTCATCATGGTGCCGTTGCTGCTGCTGTTCGGCGAAGTCACACCCAAGACCATTGCCGTGACCCACCCGGTCAGGATCAGCACCGCCATCATCGCCAAACCGATGTCGGCCTGGCTGCGCCTGGTGGCGCCGTTTCGGTGGTTTGTCCGCTTGCTGTCCGAACGCGTGACCACGCTGCTGGTGGGCCGGGAAAAGATACCGGAAAACATTCTCAATCCGGATGAGTTCCGCAGCCTGGTCGACGAGGTGGTCGCCGCCGGCGAGCTGCATGCCACCGAGCGTATACTTATCGACAATCTGCTCTCGGCAGGCACCACCGAGGTGGTCGAGATCATGATTCCGCGCACGCGCTCCGCCTTCCTCGATGCGGACCTGAGCCTGCCCGAGATGGTGGACAGGGTCCGGGAACTGCGCCATCGGCGTATCCCTGTCTACCGTGGCAACCGCGACCACCTTGTTGGCATGATCCACGCGGAGAACTTGATGCGCATGGCGCTGGAAGACGTTGATTTCAGCACGCTGCAACCCGCGGACGTGCTGCAGCCAGTCATCATGGTGCCGCCGACCAAGAAGGTCGACGAGATGTTCGAATTCTTTCTGCAGCACAACGCCCAGGCCGCGGTGGTGCTGAACGAGTTCGGCGGCATCGACGGCCTGGTGACGCTGAAACGCGTGATCAATTACATCTTCGGACATGCCGGCGGCGATGAGCCTTTGCAGGACGTCTTTACCGAGCCTGTGCCCGGTGTGTTCGAAGTCGAAGGCAGCATGAAACTGACCGATTTCAATACCATCACCAACTTCGGCATTGCTGACAATCGCATGACCACGATCAGCGGCGTCGTGCTGCGCCACCTCGACCGCCTGCCGGCCGTTGGTGATGAAGTCACGGTCGAAGGCGTGCAGTTGCAGGTGCTGGCGGTCGAAGGGCACCGCATCGCACGCCTGCGCGCGATGCACGCGACCGGTACGCTCGCGGCGGCGTCATCGGATAAGGTTCAGGCTCAGGCTCAGGCGCAATCAACCGAAGAAGGCAACACCTGATGGACAGTCTCTGGATTCTTCTGCTGATGGTCCCGCTGATGCTGTTGCAGGGCTTTTTCTCGGGCTCAGAGATCGCATTGGTCAATGCGGACAAATTCAAGATGAAGCATCTTGCAAGCAGGGGGCACAGGGGCGCCCAGCTGTTCATGCGAATGTTCCAGCGCCCGGAAGTTATCCTCGGCACCACGCTGGTCGGAACCAATATTTCCATCGTGGCGCTGACCACGCTCGCCACGGTGTTGATGATCAGGCTGTTCGGTGACTACGGCGACCTGCTGGCCTTCATCGTGTTCACGCCGATGTTCCTCGTGTTCGGCGAGGTCGTCCCGAAGAGCGTGTATCAGCAGAAAGCCAACACGCTGGCACCGATCGTGATTTTTCCGCTGCGTTTCTTCTCCCTGGTCTTCTATCCGGTGGTGTTCGTTTTTTCACGCGTGGCGCGTCTCGCGGCCCGCATGCTCGGCGTCAAGCCGTCACACGGCAGCCTGTTCATCACGCGCGAACAGGTGCGCATGATACTCGAGGACGCCGAGCAGATGGACAACGTCGACGTGTTCGACCGGGACCGGCTGGTCCGCGCAGTACGTTTCGCCGACACGACGGTGGCGGAGGTGATGATTCCAATCGCCGAAGTCACCATGCTGAGCCATCGGCAGAACACGGCAGAGGCGATCGCAGTCGCCCGGCAACACGGCTATTTCCGCCTGCCGGTATACGAAGACGAACCGGGCAACATTCTCGGCGTTGTCGTACTGGGCATCTGGGAGCTGATGGACCCGCAGTTGAAATCGAAATCACTGGACGAACTGCGCAGCCCGGTCTGGTACGTGGTTGCCAACCAGCCGGTCGACGAAATCCTGAATGAACTGCAGCAGCGCCAGGATCACATGGCCATCGTGATCGATGAGTTCGGATCGGCGATGGGAATGATCACGCTCGAGGACATACTCGAACGCGTGATCGGCGAAGTGATCAATATCGGCTACAGTTACGAGGCCTACGTCCCGCGGCAAAAGGGGAAAATCGAACGACTGGACGCTGAACATTTCCGGATCGATGGCAAGGTCATGGTCTCCGATGTCATGAACGCCACGGGCATTCTGCTCACGGATACCACCATGCACACGATTGCCGGCCTGGTGATGGAAAGGTTGCGCCATCTGCCGAAGCAGGGTGAATCGGTGATCATCGGCGATTACCGCTTCACCGTGGAAGAGGTCACCGACAGGGGAATCGAGCGCATCACTGTCGAGCCGAAGTAAAAAAACAGCGTGCACACGATGCCGCGGAAACCGGATTCCCGTTTTCGCGGGATTGAGAAGCGAGGGATTCACATGTCCCGATTCGGGCAGTGCTAGAGTGTCATGACCTCGCCCATTTCAGGAATGGTGACATCGCATTGCAGTTCACCGGCAAGCCGGCGCTTCAGTGCCTGCATCGCGTCGGGTTCGCCGTGCACGAGGCAGACCCGCGGTGCCGGCTGGAAGTGGCGGGCCCAGTCGATCAACTGGTCCTGGCCGGCGTGCGCCGAAAAGCTGCCCAGTGTGTGAATCTGCGCCTTGACCGCGATGTCGTCTCCGTAGATCCTGATCATCGAGGCGCCGTTGACCAGCTTGCGCCCGAGCGTGCCTTCGGCCTGGTAACCGACGATCACGACGTGCGTCTTGTGGTGCCAGAGGTTGTGCTTGAAGTGGTGCAGGATACGGCCACCGGTGCACATGCCGCTGCCGGCAATGATGATCGCACCTGCCTTGATCCGGTTCAGCGCCATCGACTCCTCGGCGCTTTCGGTGTAGGTCAACACCGGCAGCCAGTTGTCCCAGCCCTGCGCCATGAACTTTCGAAAACGCGGATCGTCCTGGTTGAACAGCTTGTGGTAGCGCTCGTAGACATCGCTGACCCGTATGGCCATCGGACTGTCGATATAGACTTTCTGCGAACTCAGGCGACCTTCATGGTAGAGCTGGCCCAGCCAGTAGATCAGATCCTGCGTGCGCCCGACTGCAAAGGCCGGTATCAGAATATTGCCGCCGGATCCGCTGGCGCTCTCGATGACTTCCCGAAACTCATCCAGGGTATCGTCCAGCGGGCGGTGGTTGCGGTCACCGTAGGTGGACTCCAGCAGCAGGACATCCGCCTCCCTGATGATCTCGGGATCGCTGAGCAGCGGAGCACAGTTGTTGCCGAGGTCGCCGGAGAAAACCAGCTTGCGCTCCTTCCCGCCGTCGCTGAGCCAGAGTTCGACGATCGAGGAGCCTAGAATGTGCCCGGCATCGCGGAAGCTGATTTTGATATCCGGCAGAATCTGCTCGATGCTGCCGTAGTCGATGCCGGTGATCGCGTCGAGTGCGCGGTCTACGTCCTCCAGCGTGTAAGGCGGTTCGACCGGTTTCTTACCGGCCCTGAGCAGACGGCGGTTCTTGCGCTCGTAGTCGCTGCGCAGCAGCGAAGCGGCGTCCCGGTACATGATCGGTAACAAGCCCCGGGTGACGCTCGATGTATACACGGTCCCGCTGAAGCCACTTTTGACAAGCAATGGCACCATGCCTGAATGATCCAGGTGGGCATGCGAAATAACCACTGCATCGATACTCGCAGGGTCGAAATCGAAAGGTTTCTCGTACTCGTCCTCGCGCCGGTCACTGCCCTGCCGGATACCACACTCAAGCAGGATACGGTGCTGTTGCGTTTCGATCAGGTAGCACGAGCCGGTGACCTGCTGTGCCGCACCATGAAATGTGATTGAAGTCATGTGATCGTTTCCTAAACGGTGTATTCAAGTTGATATGACTTCAGACTGCAAGTCGAACGGGATTTGATCGCCTTGATCAGGACTGCAGGGTGCGCCGTGTCAGACGCCGCGATCGAGCTGATACAGCACCGCGATCAACAGCAGCGTGCCCGCGAGCAGCCACAGCGGTCCGAACAGCCACAGGGCAAGCGGTATCGCCAGGTAATAGCCGCGCATGCCAAGCGTGTAATGCGTGCCGCCACGATCCAGTATCTTGATTACATCCTCGACGTTGGCGCCGCCGGTCTCGTCAGTAGGCAGGTTGATCATGAAGCCGGTATGGTTGTAGTAGCGTACCGCCAGTGTGAAGTTGAAAAACACGATCAAAAAGTCCAGTCCCAAAAGCACCAGCTTTGTCGTCCATAAAACCGGATGATCGATACTCAGCGGCCCGATCAACAATGATAGCTCTCCCTGTTTGTCCGCCGTCAGGGCGAGATTGAATATGCCGAGACCAATGAGGATGGCCGTCGACGCGAGGAATGTCGATGCCATGGTCCAGTTGCGTAATGTCTGCACAGCAAGGATATCCTTGTTGTGCTTCATGATGGATTGCACCCATAATGCACGCGTGCGCCGCGCCAGGCCCAGCGAGGTACTGCTGGGCTTGCGCCGCGTTTTGTGAAACAGGAATACGTGGTACGCAACCAGCAGTAGAATTGCTGCCGGACCTATACCATACTCGAACATCTTCAGATTAGACATGGCGTTGCATCAGCCCAGGAATGACACGAGCATGAATGATAAGTGTTCGAACACATCGCTGGCAATAATCATTAC
>JABDRC010000054.1 GCA_013041945.1 Halobacteria archaeon | reverse complement strand
GCCTTTACGGCGACCTGTTTCGCAGGGTCCTGCGACTTGGTTTCCGGTCGCTTGCGCATGGTCAGGGCGATGGCCGCAATGATCGCCACCAGCAGGATTACCGAGGCGATCTCGAACGGGTAGACATAGTCTGTATACAGCACGCTGCCGATCTCACGGACGTTGCTGTAGTCCGCCCCGTGGCGCGCGGGGATGGGCATGACATCGCTGCCGAAATGCTTTGCACCGACGACCATGCCCATCTCGGCGAATATCACCAGCGCGACGACGAAGCCGAGCGGCAGGTATCTGACGAAGCCCTCGCGCATCGGCGAGACATTGATGTCCAGCATCATCACCACGAACAGGAACAGCACCATCACCGCGCCGACATAGACCAGCACCAGGGTGATGGCCAGGAACTCGGCCTCCAGCATCAGCCACAGGCACGCACAGGTAAAAAATGCCAGCACCAGGTGCATGGCGGCATGCACCGGGTTGCGCACGGTGATGACGCGACCGGCGGCGTACACCAGGATGACCGCAAAGATCCAGAACATGATGCGTTCAATATCCATCGTTATCGAAACCTCGCATCCTGTTGACGGTCCGCCGCGATCTGCTGCTCGTGCCTGTCGCCGACGGCCAGCAGCATGTCCTTGGTCATGATGTTCTCGCCCCGGTTCTCGAAGGCATATTCGTACACGCGCGTCTCGACGATCGAATCGACCGGGCAGGACTCCTCGCAGAAACCGCAGTAGATGCACTTGAACAGGTCGATGTCGTAGCGCGTGGTGCGGCGGGTGCCGTCCTCGCGCTCTTCCGCCTCGATGGTGATCGCCAGCGCCGGGCAGACGGCCTCGCACAGCTTGCAGGCAATACAGCGCTCCTCGCCGTTCGGGTAGCGGCGCAGTGCGTGCAGGCCGCGGAAACGGTTCGATTGCGGCGTCTTCTCCTCCGGGTACTGCACCGTGATCTTGCGCGAAAACAGCCGCCGTCCGGTCAGCCGCATGCCTTTGAGCAGCTCCAAAAGGAACAGACTTTTCAGAAAGTTATTGAAACCTTCCATAATCTACCTCAGTCGAACCACGGGCCGATGTCGAGCATGACGGCGGCCCCCTCCACCACCAGCCAGACGATGGTGATGGGGATAAAGACCTTCCAGCCGAGACGCATGATCTGATCATAGCGATAGCGCGGGAAGGTGGCGCGGAACCACAGGAACAGCAGCAGCATGATGGCCATCTTGCCGAACAGCCAGAAGATGCCCGGCACCCACGCGAACCACGCCTCGAACCAGGTCCCCTCGAACGGCGACAGCCAGCCGCCCAGGAACATCAGTGCGGCCAGCGCCGCGATCAGGATCATATTGGCGTATTCGGCAAGGAAGAACACGGCGAACGCCATGCCGGAATACTCGACATGGAAACCGGCGACGATTTCCGACTCGCCCTCCGAGACATCGAACGGCGCGCGGTTGGTCTCGGCCACGCCGGAGATGAAGTACACCAGGAACAGCGGCAGCAGCGGTAACCAGAACCAGTGCAGGAAACTGCCCTGCTGCGCCTCGACGATCTCGACCAGGTTGAGACTGCCGCCGGCAATCAGCACGCCGACCAGCGCGAAGCCCATCGCAATCTCGTAGGACACGATCTGTGCCGCCGAGCGCATTGCACCGAGGAAGGCGTACTTGGAGTTGGACGACCAGCCGGCAATGATAACGCCGTACACGCCGACGGAGGTCAGCGCGAGCACGTACAACAGGCTGGCATCGATGTTCGCCAGCACCAGCGTGTCGGTGAACGGCAACACCGCCCAGGCCGCCAGCGCCGGCGCAATCGACAGCATGGGGGCCACGATAAACAGGAAGCGGTTGGCATTCGTCGGGACGATGATCTCCTTCATCAGCAGTTTGAGGGCATCGGCAATCGGCTGCAGCCAGCCGCGCGGCCCGACCCGGTTGGGGCCGATCCGCACCTGCATGTAGCCGATGATCTTGCGCTCGGCAAAGGTCAGGTAGGCGACGGCAAGCATCAACGGCACGATGATGCAGATGATCTTGACCAGCGAGTAGAGGATGACATTGGCCTTGATGTCTTCCCAGTAGTGGATGCCGAGCACCAGCAGCGCCGCACCCAGCAGCGCCGCGACCAGACCCGTCAGCAGCAGCTGGCCCTTGTATTTTTGCAATACGGTTTCAGTCATATGCGCCTCAGACCCGTTCCACCGTCACGGCCCCGAAGGCAGGCCCGAGTGCGGCGGAAGCAGTGGTACCGGACTGGATCCATACGCAGCCGTCCGCCACCCGCGCATCGATGCTGACATCCATCTCCACCTGTGCCTCGCCCTGGCCGACCCGCACCCGGTAACCCTCGCGGACACCGGCGGTCTCGGCCGTTGCCGGGCTGATGCGCAACAGGGCGGCCACCTCGGCATCGGGTGAACTCTGCAACGCAACCGCGCGCCGCACCAGCGGGTCGGTCGCCAGGATGGCGACATCGCCGACTCGCTGCAGGCCTTCGACCGGCGCCGCCCCGGCAACCGGACCGGCCGCCTGGCGGTTGTCAAAACCGATACTGCTGCATTGTGCGCGCAGGGCATCGCGGATCTGTTCCGTGCCGGTTTGCTCGAAACCGTCCAGGCCAAACTGGTTGGCCAGTACGCGCAGCACCTTCCAGCCCGGGCGGCTCTCGCCCACGGGCGTGGCGACACCGGCGAAGCTCTGCCAGCGGCCCTCGGCATTGACGAAGGTGCCGGAGGTTTCGGTAAACGGTCCGATCGGCAGCAGCACATCGGCAGCGGAGCGGGTGGCCTCGCCGGCAAACGGACTGATGGACACGACGAAGTCCGCGGATTCGATGGCCTTGCCGGCGGCCGCGGCATCATAACAGTCATGTCCGGGCTCGACGTTGAACAGGAGGTAGGCATGCAGCGGCGCCGCCAGCATGGCGTGTGCATGCAGGCCGGTGTCCGCCAGACTGCTGCCGGCCGGACCGCGATGCGGCAACACACCGGCCAGCCAGCCGCCGGCACTGTTGGCGGCGTCCGGCAGCAGGCCGAGTGTCGCATGGCTGCGTTCGGCGATGACCTGCGCCAGGGCACGAATCAGTGAATACTGCGGATGATTGACGGCCACACTGCCCAGCAGCACGCAGGCGTTGTCCGCATCTTTCAATGCAGCCGCGATCCGGCGCTGCGCGTCATCGGGCGCTGCCTTGCCGATGGCCGACTTCACCGCGGGCGTCTCGTGGTTCGCGGCATCCGGGAAGCACGCGGCAATACCGGCCAGCGTAGCGGCCAGTTGCGCCGGCGGGACCACCGCCTTCGCATGCACGTCGAACAGGAACTCGTAATCCACCGGGTTGACGAACATGATCTGCGCGCCGCCCAGCGCGGCCTTGCGCAGCCGGTGACCGATGATCGGCTGGTCCTTGCGTACATTGGCACCGATGACCAGCGCGGCATTCACCGCCTCGAGTGCCGCCAGCGGCTGCCCCAGCGAGGGAGTCAGCGGCGCCTCTGCCTGGTCGGTGAAATCGGACTGGCGCAGGCGATGATCGATATTATTGACGCCGATACCGCGCGCCAGGGATTGCGCCAGCACCATCTCTTCCAGGGTGGCCGTCGGCGATACCAGCATGCCGACCTGGTCTGCGCCATGCGCATCGATCACACCGCGAATACCGTCAACCGTGGCCTGCAGCGCGGTCTCCCAGTCCACCGCCTGCCACTCGCCGTCGACCTTTATCATCGGCTCACTTACGCGATCATCGCTGTACAGACCTTCGTAGCTGAAGCGGTCGCGGTCCGAGAGCCACACCTCGTTGATCTCCTCGTGTTCGCGCGGCACGACGCGCATGACCTGGCCGCGACGGGTGTGTACAAACAGGTTCGAGCCAACGGCATCGTGCGGTGCCACGCTGGCATGCTGCTGCAGTTCCCAGGCGCGCGCCTTGTAGCGGAACGGCCGTGACGTCAATGCACCAACCGGACACACATCGATCACGTTGCCCGACAGTTCCGATGCCAGCGACTTCTCGATATAGGTGCCGATTTCCATGTGTTCGCCGCGACCGGTGGCGCCCAGCTCCATCTTGCCGGCCACCTCGCGCAGCATGCGGATACAGCGCGTGCAGTGGATGCAGCGGGTCATGTCTGTCGCGATCAGCGGACCGATATACTTGTCCCTGACGACGCGTTTCTTCTCGGCAAAGCGCGATATGTCGCGGCCATAGCCCAGTGCCAGGTCCTGCAGTTCGCACTCACCGCCCTGGTCGCAGATCGGGCAGTCCAGCGGGTGATTGATCAGCAGGAATTCCATCACCGCCTTCTGGCCACCGGTGGCGATATCCGAGCGCGTAAAGACCTTCATGCCCTCGGCGACCGGTGTGGCGCAGGCCGGCAGCGGCTTCGGCACCTTCTCCACCTCGACCATGCACATGCGGCAGTTGGCCGCGATCGACAGTTTCTTGTGATAGCAGAAGCGCGGGATGGTGATGCCGGCCTCGTCGGCAACCTCGATGATCATGGCGCCCTTGCGCGCCTGGTACGGCCTGCCGTCGATCTCGATATTCACGGCGTCATCCGCCGGGATGTCCGGACGCGCGCTCATGCGGCCTCCCCTGTCGACGAGGCGCCACCGACCATGCAGCGCCTGTGCGTGATGTGATACTCGAATTCGTCGCGGAAATGGCGCAGGAATCCCTGCACCGGCCAGGCGGCCGCTTCACCGAAGGCACAGATGGTCTTGCCTGCGATCTGGTCGGCCGCGCTGAGCAGCAGGTCGAGGTCCTCGGGACGCCCCTGGCCCTCCTCGATGCGCTTGATGATGCGGTACATCCAGCCGGTGCCCTCGCGGCACGGCGTGCACTGGCCGCAGGACTCGGCGTAATAGAAACGCGAGATGCGCATCGAGGCCTGCACCATGCAGGTGCTGTCGTCCATGACGATGACCGCACCGGAACCGAGTGCCGAGCCCGCCTTGGCGAGCGCGTCGTAATCCATGTCGGTTTCCATGATGATGTCGGCCGGCAGTATCGGCATCGACGAGCCACCGGGTATCACACCCTTCAGCTGGTGGCCGTCGCGTACGCCGCCGGCCATTTCCAGCAGCTCGCTGAACGGTATGCCCATCGGCACCTCGAAGTTGCCGGGCTTGTTGACATGACCGGACACGGAGAAAATCTTCACACCGCCGTTGTTCGGCTTGCCGAGGTTCAGGAACCACTCGCCGCCGTTGCGCATGATGGCCGGCACCGAGGCGAGCGTCTCGGTATTGTTGATCGTGGTGGGCTTGCCATACAGCCCGAAGTTGGCCGGAAACGGCGGCTTGAATCGCGGCTGTCCCTTCTTGCCCTCCAGCGACTCCAGCAGGGCGGTTTCCTCGCCGCAGATATAGGCACCGGCGCCGAGGTGGCTGTAGCAGTCGAAATCGATGCCCGAACCCTGAATGTCCCTGCCCAGCAGGCCGGCCTCGCAGGCCTCCTGCAGTGCATGTTCAAAACGTTCGAACGGCTCGTGGTGAAACTCGCCGCGCATGTAGTTGTAGCCGACCGTCGCGCCCATGGCATAGCCGGCAATGGCCATACCCTCGATCAGCGCGTGCGGATTGTAGCGCAGGATGTCGCGGTCCTTGCAGGTGCCGGGTTCGGATTCATCCGAGTTGCAGACGACGTATTTCTGCACCGGCGCATTGCGCGGCATGAAACTCCACTTCAGGCCGGTCGGGAAACCGGCGCCGCCGCGGCCGCGCAGGCCGGAGGCCTTGACCGTCTCGATTACATCCTCCGGCGGCGTCTTTTCCTGCAGTATCTTCTTCCACGCCTGGTAACCGCCGACCTTGAGATAATTCTCCAGTGTCCACGGCTCGTCGAACTGCAAGGTGTCAAAACAGACCTGTACCGTCATGCCCTACTCCAGCCCGTCCAGGATCTTGTCCACTTTCTCGGGCGTCAGATGCTCGTGATAATGGCCGTTGACGGTCATCATGGGCGCGCCGGCGCAGGCGGCCAGACATTCCTCTTCCAGCTTGAGCGTGATGCGTCCGTCCGGCGTGGTCTCGCCCAGCTTGATGCCGAGCTTGTTTTCCACGTGATCGACGATGTTCTGTGCACCGCACAGCATGCAGGAGATATTGGTACACACGGCAACCATGTTGCGCCCGACCGGCTCCAGCTCGATCATGGAATAAAACGTGCCGACCTCGTACACCAGTACCGGCGGCAGTTCGAGGTAGTCGGCAACGGCGTCCATCAGGTCGCGCGTGACCCAGCCACCATTCTGGTCCTGGGCGGCCTGCAAGGCGCACAGCACGGCCGACTGTTTCTGGTCGTCCGGGTATTTCTGCAGCCAGGCATCGATCTGCGTTCTGGACGCGTCCGTCAGCAGGTCGGCCTTGCGCGGTTGTGCTGCACTGTTCATCAGCGATCGATCTCCCCGAACACGATGTCCTGTGTGCCGATAATGGCGACCACATCGGCCAGCATGTGGCCGCGCACCATCTCGTCCATCGCGGACAGGTGCGCAAAGCCCGGTGCGCGCACCTTCAGGCGATACGGCTTGTTGGCGCCATCCGACACCAGGTATATACCGAATTCGCCCTTCGGGTGTTCCACGGCCGCATAGGCCTCGCCGGCCGGCACGCAGAAACCCTCGGTAAACAGCTTGAAATGGTGGATCAGCGCTTCCATGTCCGCCTTCATGGTTTCACGTCGCGGCGGCGCCAGCTTGGCGTCATCCAGCATCACGGGGCCCTGATTGTTGCGCAGCCACTTGATGCACTGCCGGATGATGCGGTTGGACTGGCGCATCTCCTCGACCCGCACCAGATAACGGTCATAGCAGTCGCCGGTCACGCCTACCGGGATATCGAACTGCATGCGATCGTAAACCTCGTAGGGCTGCTTCTTGCGCAGGTCCCATTCAATACCGGAACCGCGCAGCATGGCACCGGTGAAGCCCAGCTGCATGGCGCGCTCGGGGCTCACCACGCCGATGCCGACGGTGCGCTGCTTCCAGATCCGGTTATCGGTCAGCAGGGTTTCATATTCGTCCACGCAACCCGGGAAGCGCTCGGTGAATGCCTCGAGAAAGTCCAGCAGCGACCCCTGTCGATCCGTGTTCTTGCGATCCACATCTTTCTGGCTGTGCCACTTCGATGTCTCGTATTGCGGCATCTGCTCCGGCAGATCGCGGTAGACGCCACCCGGACGGTAGTAGGTGGCATGCATGCGTGTACCGGACACCGCCTCGTAACAATCCATCAGGTCTTCGCGTTCGCGGAAGGTATAGAGGAACGCGGTCATGGCGCCGATATCCAGGCCATGTGCACCGAGCCACAGCAGGTGGTTCAGTATGCGCGTGACCTCGTCGAACATGACGCGTATGTACTGTGCACGCAGCGGCGGCTCGATGCCCAGCAGTTTTTCCATGGCGAGCACGTAGCCGTGTTCGTTGCACATCATGGACACGTAATCCAGGCGGTCCATGTAGCCGATGCTCTGGTTGAACGGCTTGCTCTCGGCCAGCTTTTCGGTGGCGCGGTGCAGCAGCCCGATGTGCGGGTCCGCACGCTCGATCACCTCGCCGTCCATCTCCAGCACCAGGCGCAACACGCCGTGCGCGGCCGGATGCTGCGGACCGAAGTTGAGCGTGAAGTTGCGGATCTCGCTCATTCCTTGTTCGCCGCCTCGTCCGCTTCGGTGCCTTCCGGGGTTTCGACTTTACTGGCGAGATCCACCGCCTCGACCTGATCGGCGCGTATCACCTTGGGCACCAGCACGCGCGGCTCGATACTGACCGGCTGGTAGATCACGCGCTGTTTCCCGGCATCATAGATGACCTCGACGTTGCCGCTCAGCGGGAAATCCTTGCGGAACGGGTGTCCCACGAAGCCATAATCGGTCAGCAGCCGGCGCAGGTCGGGATGCCCTTCGAACAGGATGCCGTACAGGTCAAACGCCTCGCGCTCGAACCAGCTGGCGGAACTCCAGACATCGATGACGGACGGCACGACCGGCAGGTCGTCATCGGGCGCGAATACCCTGATCCGCAGCCGGTGATTGTTGCGGATCGACAGCAGGTGATAAACGGCCGCGAAGCGCCGCGGCGCGCGCGCCTTTTCGACAACCAGGTCATCCAGCACCGCCGTCATGCGGCCGGGGGTCGCGGCCTCGACGCCACGACTGAAACCCGAAGCGGATGTTTCCTCGGTCGCCCATTCGTCCCGGCCGTAGTTCGCATAGTCGACGCCGCAGACATCGATCAGCATTTCGAAGCCGAAGCGGTCCTCGTCGCGCAGTGCGGCTGCCACCTCGAGCAGGTCATCACCGGCCACCTCGACCGTTACCTCACCGATCGAATCGATGATGGCGTGCAGGGTGTCGCCGAAGCGTTCCTGCAGTTGTTCGGCAAGCTGACGGGATGTCTCGGACACTTTCGGCTGATCCTGTTGTTTCCTGGTTTCCTGGCTGCCCGGCTAACTAGCGGGCAATGGTATTGGTTCGCTTGATCTTGTTTTGCAGTTGCAAGATACCGTAGAGCAATGCCTCGGCGGTCGGCGGACAACCCGGCACATAGACATCGACCGGTACGATCCGGTCGCAACCGCGCACGACCGAATAGGAGTAGTGGTAGTAACCACCGCCATTGGCGCATGAGCCCATCGAAATCACCCAGCGCGGCTCGGCCATCTGGTCGTAGACCTTGCGCAGCGCCGGTGCCATCTTGTTGCACAGCGTGCCGGCGACGATCATCACATCGGACTGGCGCGGACTACCGCGAAACACCACGCCGAAGCGGTCAAGATCGTAGCGCGAGGCGCCGGCCTGCATCATTTCCACGGCACAGCAGGCAAGCCCGAAGGTCATCGGCCACATCGAACCCGTGCGCGCCCAGTTGATCAGGCTGTCTGCCGAGGTCGTGACAAAGCCTTCCTTGAGGACGCCTTCGATGCTCATTCAGAATACGCCATAATCTGGTGCCCGGCTCGAAAACTGGCTATTCCCATTCCAGTGCGCCTTTTTTCCATTCATAGATAAAGCCGATAACCAGGATGCCGAGAAAGATCATCATGGCGACGAAACCGAACATGCCGATAGAGTCGAGCACCACGGCCCAGGGAAACAGGAAGGCGATTTCCAGGTCGAATATGATGAACAGGATGGCGACCAGGTAGTAACGCACATCGAATCGCATGCGCGTGTCCTCGAAGGCCTCGAACCCGCACTCGAACGGCGAGTTCTTCTCGGTATCGGGTTTGTGTGGCGCCAGCAGGAAACCGATCAGTATCGGGCCGACGCCCACGCCAATGCCTATGGCGATGAAAATCAGGATCGGCAGATAGTTTTCCAGCATCGGTTGTATCTCGTATGGCCGGGACGTCTATGCACCCATACCCTGTTCGAATTGTGTGGGCCAGACGGTGAAAAAGCTTGTGCAGTCTAGGCCAGCGCAGGCATACTGTCAAGTTGCCTGACAGGCTATTTATTCATCCACTACAATAGCTTATGTGATTTTTTGGGGGTATAAAAAATCGGGATATTGCAGTGCAGGCGGGTCGCAAGGATTGCCTGAAAATAATCAGGTTATTCCATTGACTGGTGCCGATGGCCGGAGTCGAACCGGCACGGCTTGCGCCACTACCCCCTCAAGATAGCGTGTCTACCAATTCCACCACATCGGCCTGAAAACGTTACTGGAAAGCGATCGTGTTACTGCGGCAGGTCATCCGCAACCGGTTCACCCGGCTGTGCCGGCGCGCCACCGGGCACGTCATCCTCGGTCAGCAGTGTACCGGTTAGTTCGCCCGGCGCTGCCGGTACATCCAGCTGCGGCTCCAGTGTCTCGAGCGCCATTCCGGCTGCATCTGCAGAATCCTGCTCCGCGTTGACCTGCTGCTCCAGCTGGTCGGCAATGCTGTCGGCTGCCCGGGTGCTATCGCGCACCAGCGGCGAGGCAATCAACAGGCAATTGATGAAAAACACAGCTGCCAGAACGCCCGTTGCACGCGTGAAGAACGATCCGGAGCCGCGGGAACCGAACACGGTGCCGGAGGAACCGCTGCCGAAGGCAGCGCCCATATCCGCACCCTTGCCATGCTGCAGCATGACCAGCACGATGATCGAGATGGAAACGAGAATCTGAACTGCCAGCAAAATCGAAAACATAAAAATACCGTTCCGGCGCGTCTGCGCAAGTATGAATCAGTTGTTGGCGGCCTTGCCGATGGCCAGAAAATCATCCGGCTTGAGCGAGGCCCCGCCGATCAGCCCGCCGTCGATATCCTGCATGGCCAGCAGTTCCGCGGCATTTCCGGGGTTCATGCTGCCGCCGTACAGTATTTGCACACCGTCTGCAATCGCCTGGTCCAGGCCGGCCAGCCTGGCGCGGATAAACGCATGCACTTCCTGCGCCTGGTCCGGTGTGGCCGTCTTGCCGGTGCCGATGGCCCAGACCGGCTCATAGGCTATCACCGCAGTGCCGAATACACCGACACCCTCGAGATTGATGACGGCATCGAGTTGCCGCTCGACGACCTGCTCGGTAATGCCCTGCTCGCGCTCCTCCAGCAACTCGCCGACACACAGTATCGGCACCAGGCCTGCATTCTGTGCCGCCGCGAACTTTCTGGCGGTGAATTCATCGCTCTCGCCATAGATGCTGCGGCGTTCCGAATGGCCGACAATCGCATACTTGCAGCCGACATCGAACAGCATGCCGGGTGCGACCTCGCCGGTATAGGCGCCGGCCTCCTGGTCACTGACGTCCTGGGCGCCAAAGCTGATGGCCGTACCGGCGAGCATGGTTGCTACCTGCGGGATATAGACATATGGAGGACAGACTGTCATTTCAGCGGCTGTCACCGCATCAATCCCGGCCTTGATACCCTCGACCAGCGCGGTCACGCTGCCGCTTGAGCCATTCATTTTCCAGTTGCCGGCGACCAGTGGCTGACGCATAGTGAATTCCTTAAATAGAAGAGCCGGCTAGCTTAGCCATCCGGTCTGGAAAAATCAATTTTACGGCCCGGCCGGGCCGGCCGGGATATCCGGCCGGATCATGCGGGAAATAGTCAGCACCGCCGCCCCGGGCACAAAACACAGCGGTATCCACGGCATCGCCGCCCCGCCTTGATGTTCCTCGCGGAGTATTCCATGATGCCGGCCTGCCCGCATAAATGGCTGTTAATCATGCATAGTCGGCAGCTTTCAGGCAGGTCAGGGTATGCAGCAGGCCATGGGACGGTAGCATGAGAACGCAAGCCAACAGCACAACATGCAGGCTGGCGCTGGTCGTGATCGCACGCAACGAGGCCAGCTGTATTCGCGACTGCCTGGAAAGCGCCGCCGGACACGTGGATCGCATGATCGTGCTGGACACCGGATCAACAGACGCTACGGTTGCCATTGCCGAACAATGCGGTGCGGCCGTTCATCACTTTACCTGGAACGATGATTTCGCCGCTGCACGCAATGCAGCCCTGGACC
>JABDRC010000068.1 GCA_013041945.1 Halobacteria archaeon | reverse complement strand
GGCCCGAACGGCATCTTCATCGGCATGGCCGGGTTGCCCAGCGGGCTGACCTCGGCATCGATGTCTTTCTTCAGCAACAGCAGGCCATAGAAAGTGAAGAACACCTCAACATCCCAGCCCAGTGCCGCGGCGGTCGAGGCGAGGATGAAGGGCGGGTAGGCCCAGTCGAGGGTGCCCTTGGTGGCGATGATCGACATCGCCGGCGTTCTCTGCGCGTCGATGTCCTCGAGTTTCTTGGGTAACAGCTCGTCGAGTTTCTGGTCCAGCCACGCGTCCAGTTGCGGATTGGCCTGTACGTTCTCAACAGATGTAGACATATTTGCTCTCCTCAAAGTGACACCCCTGCAACATCCCGGATGTCGAGGAATGGACGTTTCTTGTTACTGATCGAAACCCGGTCTTGAATCTGCAACTGACCGCGTCTGCGGTGTTCTGATCCGGGGCCTCAGCTACGACTCTGTAGTTATTTAGTATCGCTATATTAATGCTTTATTATATTCAGCCTGTCGGCCAAGGTCAATCCGGCTCAGCACTGCTCCCAGGGCAGACCGTGATAACGCCAGCCGCCGAGGGTACTGCGCTGGTGTTGCTCGTCGAGTTCGCCCTCGAATCCCTCGGCAACATTGTACACTCCGGTAAAACCGTTATTCATCAACAGTTTGCCGGCCTCAAGCGAGCGCTTGCCGCTGCGGCAGATAAGCAGGACGGGCGCATCGTCCGTGTGCTCGCCGATACCGATTCCCCCCAGCATGACCTTGCGGACCTCCGTGACGAAGTTCGGGTTGACGGTCCAGGACGGTGCATCGATCCAGGGCACATGGACACTGCCGCGGGCGTGGCCGACGAACAGGTATTCCATACTGGAGCGGACATCGATCATCACGACCCGCTGGTTGCCCTTCATCATGTCCCAGGCCTCCGCCGGTGTAACGGTGTTGACCTCGCCTGTCATAGTCTCTCCCCACGGGGCCGGCGGCTGCCGGACTGTCAGTATGTGCGTACCGCTGTGCAGAGGATCTGCGCCTTGCTCCGTTGACAATAATAGCCGCACAATGTGCACAGCGGTCATGACAAACTCGAATTAACACCAGAATCCAGGGCCGCTGTGGTTAACGGACCGGACCACCGGCGCACAAAAACCACCATGGTTGATTATCAACGGGTGTATTACGAATGAATAAGTATTATTTCACCACCTGCTAGCCATAATTAGCATATGTAAATCTATATTTACCACTTTTATATTTATTTATATTATGTGGAATTTATTACCATTTAAATCGGCTATTTTCGATATATTGTGGAGTTGATATCTTGATTCGTGCCCTGCTGATCAAGGCCTTGCTGTACCTGTTCGCCGTGGTGCCCCTGCCGGTCAGTCATGCCCTCGGCGCACTGATCGGCTCCGTGCTGCCGCACCTGCCCGGGCGGATCCGGTCCGTGACCCGCACCAATATCGATCTGTGCTTTCCCGACCGGTCGCTGCAGGAGCGTCAGCGGCTGGTCAACGCATGCTTGCGTGAAACCGGCAAGACCGTGCTCGAGATCGGTGCGCTGTGGTTACGACCGGGCAGGATGGTCCTGCGGCTGATCCGCGAGGTTGACGGTATCGGGCATGTCGAAGCGGCGCAGGCGAAGGGGCAGGGCATCATCCTGGCAACACCCCACCTGGGCGCCTGGGAAGTTGCCGGCCTGTACTGTGCAGCACACTACGACATCACCTGCCTGTACCGGCCACTGCGCATGACGGAACTCGATGAGCTGGTGCGAAAGGCCCGCAATCGCGCGGGCGGCAATTATGTTCCGACGACGGCGCAGGGTATCCGCACACTGTACCGGACACTCGGTGAAAACCGGGCCGTCGCCATGCTGCCCGACCAGGAACCACAGTCCGGCGCCGGGATATTTGCGCCGTTCTTCGGCACACCGGCTTATACCATGCTGTTTCTCTCGCGCCTGACCATCAAGACCGGCGCACCGATCGTCTTCGTCTGGTCGGAGCGGTTGTCATTCGGCCGCGGTTATCGCCTGCATTTCAGGCCTGCGCTTGCAGCGGCGTACGACGATGACCTCGCCGTGTCCGTTGCCGCCATCAACCGCTCGGTCGAAAACCTGATCAGGGAATGTCCGGCACAGTACCAGTGGAATTACCGGCGCTTCCGCACGCGCCCCGAGGGCGAGCCACCGCTCTACTGATTAGTCCCCGGACGCGAGTGCCTTTTCCACGCGCTTCATGAAAACCTTCATCTCGCGAACAGCCTGGATATCGCCCTGCTGGCCGGCTGCACTGATGCCCTGCTGGTAGACATCCCTGGCAGCATCGAGCTGACCCGTCTCGTGCAGCGCCTTTCCATAGAGCTTCCAGGCGGCCGAGTAACCCGGGTCCTGGCGGACGGCCGCCTCGAGGTGTGGCAACGCATCCATCGGCCTGCCCGCCTTGAGTAACTGGCTGCCAAGGGTGAAACGGAGGAGGGCACTGTCCTGCCCGGCATCCAGCATGGCCTGCAGGTTGTCGATCATGGACATGTGACCGATACCCTAGCGCCGCCAGAACATACCGGTGAACAGGATAATGAGGGTGAAGATTTCCAGCCGGCC
>JABDRC010000003.1 GCA_013041945.1 Halobacteria archaeon | reverse complement strand
CGGGCAGTGCCGATCAGGGCTGAGTTTCATCCGCACTGCGAAATGTCACCCAGTGCCACAGGCGGCTGAGAATGCCGGGCGGGACCCGTTCCTCCGGCGGCACGACCAGGGTGACCCGTTCGACGGCAGTTTCCTTCTGCACGGGTTCCTCCTGCGGATGCAGCGTTCCGCTGATCCGGACCAGCGCATCGTCCTCGAAATACAGTGATACATGCTCCCGGGTGACTTTGCCCGTGCCGGTTTTCATGCGATACAGGTAATCCCAGCGGTCCTGGTGGAACACGTCCGCAACCATGGGCGAGCCGGCCACGAACTGCACCTGGCGGCGCGTCATACCCGGCTCCAGCTGGTTGATCACGTCCTGGGTGATGACGTTGCCCTGCTGCACGTCGATCCTGTGCACCAGGCTCCAGTCGTTAATCGAGCAGGCGCCCAGGCACAGGCTTGCAAAGCATGTAATAATAATGAGAATGTTTTTCATTGACCTGGGCTGCCGGGTATTCGTTGAACCGGTCGCATAATACCGCAAGTTCATGCCTGATGGCATTACCTCGAGGGAGTATGGTTTGGAATCCAGTGAGTTACGCAAGGCAGGCCTGAAGGTGACACTGCCCAGGATGAAAATCCTGGATATCCTGGAGGCCAGCAGCAGCCGTCATCAGAGTGCCGAGGATGTCTACAAGGCGCTACTGGAGGAAGGCGAGGACATCGGGCTGGCGACGGTCTACCGCGTCCTGACCCAGTTCGAGTCGGCCGGCATCGTCAAGCGACATCATTTCGAGGGTGGCCACTCGGTATTCGAGCTGGACGAGGGCAGCCATCATGACCATATCGTGTGCGTCAAGTGCGGGCGTGTGGACGAGTTTGTCGATGAAACCATCGAACAGCGGCAAAAGGCCATCGCGGACGAACTCGGTTACGAAATGACCGATCACTGCCTGTACATGTACGGTATTTGCAGGAACTGCCAGTCAGTGTAGCGGGCGCATCAGCGCCGGTTATTTTATTTCTGTTTTCCTGGTCCGCAGTTCACTCAAGCGGCTCGCGAGGTTGTCATAGCCCCGCAACCAGAGTTCCGCAATCTCGTTTTCCACTTCGTATTCCTCGATCAGGAACGCCAGCTGCCCCGCCGTGGTGGGGTAGTAGTGGCGCGCCATCTGTTCTGTCAGCAGCATGTGAAACGTGTAGGCGCTGAAGTTTGCGTGATTCCTCACGTGTGCAACGCTGGTCGGTGATGAGGCGGCTATGCCCTCGGTGACCAGGTCGTGGTGATAGGCGCGGAGGTAGTTCAGCTCGGAGAAGCGCCCGGACTTGCATGCGTGTGCGATGCTGCGCAGCTCGTCAGCCGGGAGACTGAACCAGTCGTAGGCGATGTCGGTACAGGCGGCGTGCTCGTCCGCCCCGCACAGGGTGGGTGAAATACACAGAGCAATGCACAACAGCAGCTTCCGCATCACCATGACCTCCATGCCTGTGGGCTTCGCTGGACTATTGAATGCCCTGAACAATCGGCACGCTAACCCGCATTCTTTAGTATTCGGAGGGTGGTGCGGGCGTCCTCAGGCGCTGGCCTTGCGGGATTTTCGCCGGGCGGGTTGCCGGCCTTTACCGGCCTGCTGCATCATTTCCCGGGCATGGTCGCGGGTCTGCTGCGTGATTTTCACGCCACCCAGCATGCGGGCGAGTTCGTCAATGCGCTGCTCTGTGTCGAGCATGTGTACCCGGGTGCTTGTGGTGTCGCCGGCGGATGATTTCGCGACCTGCAGCTGGTGGTGGGCAAGTGCGGCAACCTGCGGGAGGTGGGTGACGCACAGCACCTGCCGGCCGCTCGCCAGTGCACGCAGCTTGCGGCCGACGATTTCGGCAACGCCGCCGCCAATGCCGCTGTCGACCTCGTCGAAGATCAGTGTGGGTATGGTTTCGCCGCCCGCCGAAATGACCTGGATCGACAGGCTGATGCGCGACAGTTCACCGCCGGATGCGACCCGCGCGAGCGGTTGCAGCGGCTGCCCCTTGTTGGCGCTGACCTGGAACTCGATATCATCCTGCCCGTGTGCACTGCAGCCGGTGTCCGTGCGCGGCGTGACGGCGGCAGCGAACACGCCGCCTGCCATACCCAGTGTTTGCATGGCGGCCGTAATTTCCCTGCTGAAGGTGCGGGCCGCCTTGCTGCGTCGCTTGCTCAGTTCGGCGGCGGCCGCGTGCCAGGCGGATTCCAGTGCGGCGACCCGGGCCTCGAGTCCGGCGCGGTGTTCCCCGGCATGTTCCATGGCATCCAGTTCCTCGCGCAGCTGCTGCCCGACAGCCGGCAGGTCGTCCGGACGACAGCGGTGCTTGCGTGCCAGGTCGTGCAGCTGACCGATGCGTTCCTCCAGCCATTGCAGCCGCTCCGGGTCCAGTTCCAGGCCATCGGTATAGCGGCGCAGCGATGCGATGCACTCCTGGATATTGATGGCGGCCTCGCCCAGCAGGCCGGCGGCCTCCGCCAGTGACGGGTCAAGGGCCGCGAGTTCGCTGATGTCCTCCAGCGTGCGACTGACCAGGGTGTTGGCGCATTCCCCGTCATCCGCATCGAGCCGCTGCAGTCCCGACTGGCAGGCCGACAGCAGGCGTCCCGCGTTGGCCAGGCGGGCATGCTCTGCATCGACCGATTCGATATCGGCGGCCGTCATGTCCAGGGAGTCGAGTTCCTGCAGCTGGTAGCGCAGCAGGTCCTGTCGCGCATCGCGTTCGGCGTCATCGGTGACGATGGCACGCAGGCTGTCACGGGCATCGCGCCAGTCGGCAAAAAGGGTGGCGACCTCGTCCAGGACACTGTGGTGTCCGCCGAAGGCATCCAGCAGCTGGCGCTGTACCGGAACGCGCAACAGCGACTGGTGTTCATGCTGGCCGTGGATGTCCACCAGCTGCTCGCCCAGTTCGCGCAACTGTGTCATGGCTACCGGCTGCCCGTTGATGTAGCCGCGCGAACGGCCCGCACGGCTGATGATGCGCCGCAGCTGGCAGTCACCGTCTGCATCCATGTCGCGCTCCCGCAGCCAGTTGCCAGCGTCCCGGTGGTCGCTGATATCGAAGCTGGCGGAGATCTCCGCCCGCTCGCTGCCGTGGCGAATCACCGAACTGTCGGTGCGGTCGCCCAGTACCAGTCCGAGTGCATCGACGAGGATGGACTTGCCGGCGCCGGTTTCGCCGGTGAGCGTGGTCATGCCGCCGTCGAGTTCCACGTCGATTTCATCGACGATGGCCAGGTTGCGTATGTGTATGAGGGACAGCATGCGTCAGGGCTGTTCGCTCCAGCGCAGTTTCCTGCGCAGGACGGTGAAGTATTCATGTTCCGGCGGGTGCAGCAGGCGCAGTGCATGTGCGTGTTTGCGCACCGTGACGTGGTCGCCTGCCTGCAGCGGTTCGCTGATCTGTCCGTCGCAGGAAACGGTCGCCTCCAGTGTGCCTTCATGCAGGATGATCTCGATGATCGAGGCATCATCGATCACCACCGGCCGGTTGGACAGGGTGTGCGGGCAAATGGGCACCAGGGTGATCGCGCCCAGCCGCGGGTGCAGGATGGGGCCGCCGCCCGACAGGGCATAGGCGGTCGAGCCGGTCGGCGTCGCCACGATCAGTCCGTCGGAGCGGTTGGTATTGAGAAAATGTCCGTCGATCCAGGTGTCCAGTTCGATCATGCGTGCGATGTCGCGCTTGTGCACGATGACATCATTCAGCGCAGTACTTTCGCTGAGCACCTTGCCGTCACGCGAGACCGCGGCATGCAGCAGGCTCCGGTCTTCCTCCGAGAAGTGGCCGTCCATGATCTCGTCCAGCCGGTGTGTCATTTCGTCCGGGGATACGTCCACCAGGAAACCGAGTCGCCCGAGGTTGACGCCCAGCACCGCGATCCCGGACTCGGCCAGGCTGCGCGCGGCATTCAGCAGGGTGCCGTCCCCGCCCACCACGATCGCCAGATCGCACTGTTGTGCGAGCGCGGTCCGGTCCAGCACCGGGTGGCCGCTGTCGGCGAGCAGTCCGGCGATATCTTCGTCCAGCCGGATTTCCGCCCCGAGTCGGGCGAGGTAACCGGCCAGCGTGCGCAGGGTCTCTGCGACGTGCTCTCCGCCGGCCTTGCCGATCAGTCCAACACGTTTGAAATGAGGTGACATGTCCTGGATAGAAGTTGAGTGTCTGAACGCTAACATGACTCACCGGGAGCGCCAACTGTCGCGGGCGAAAGAGCCCTCCCGCCCTGAAGCCGACTGGCACTCTAACGGTCGGAGTGCCAGATGCATTATTATGACGGATACAGGGTGTCCGGACGACCGGCTTATGAGCGAATCAACAGCAGATATTTCCGAACGTGCCCAGCTGATGCTGCGGGCACTGATCGAGCGTTACGTGGTCGACGGGCAGCCGGTCGGTTCGCGCACGCTGGCACGGGAGGCCGGACTCAGGCTGAGTCCGGCGACCATCCGCAATGTCATGGCGGACCTCGAGGAGCTGGGTTTCGTCAGCTCGCCGCATACCTCGGCCGGCCGTGTGCCGACCGTGCAGGGTTACCGGTTTTTCGTCGACACCCTGTTGAGCGTCAAGCCGCTGGACCGGCAGGCGGTCGAGCAAATCCGTGCCGAGCTCGAGGTCGAGCAGTCACCCAAGGACCTGGTGGAGTCGGCCTCCGGTATGTTGTCCGGCATCACGCAGCTGGCCGGTATCGTGACCTTGCCCCGACATGAACACCCGCTGTTCAAGCGCGTCGAGTTCCTGCCCCTCTCGGAAAACCGGGTCCTCGCCATCCTGGTCGCGGGCAACGACGAGGTGCAGAACCGGATTCTGCACACCGAACGGACGATTTCCGCCGCCGAACTGCAGCAGGCCTCGAATTACCTGAACCAGCTCTTCACCGGCAAGGACCTGGACGAGGTGCGTGCCGCGCTGCTGCATGAAATGCAGGAAACGCGCTCGAACATGAACGAGATGATGATGACGGCCATCCGCATGGCCGACCAGGTGCTGGAACATAATGCCGACGAGGATTTCGTCCTGGCCGGCCAGACCAACCTGATGGAATTTCACGAGCTGTGCGATGTGGAGAAACTGCGCAATTTGTTCGATGCCTTCAGTACCAAGCGGGATATACTCCACCTGCTCGACCAGTGCGTGCACGGCGAGGGCATCCAGATATTTATCGGTGACGAGTCCGGCTACCGGATGCTGGACGAATGCAGCATGGTGACGGCACCGTACTCCGTCGACGGACAGGTGCTGGGCGTGCTGGGCGTGATCGGTCCCACGCGCATGGCCTATGAACAGGTCATCCCGATTGTCGACGTCACGGCCCGGCTGCTGGGCGCTGCCTTGAATACCAGGGAATGAGCCCCATATCGACGCCAGACCGGCGATCTCATCGTCCGCGAAAGATTCGAGCATTGTGGAGCAAAGGCATGTCTGAAAAAGAAAATACTGTTGAAGACACCGAAGTTGAACGTAACGGCGGGGAGGCGCAAGACGCCGTGACGGACCCTGCAGAACTGACGGCATTACTGGAAGACGCGCGCGGCAAGGCAGACGAACACTGGGACCAGGTGCTGCGCCTGCAGGCCGACCTGGACAACCTGCGTCGCCGGTCCGAACGCGATCTCGCCAATGCGCACAAGTTTGGCCTGGAGCGCTTTGCCAACGAGCTGTTGCCGGTGCGTGACAGCCTGGAGATGGGGCTGGCCGCGTTCGACACTGAAAATACCGCGAAACAGAAGGAAGGCATCGAGCTCACGCTGCAGATGATGACCAGCGTCATGGACAAGTTCGAGATCCGCGAGATCGATCCGCAGGACCAGGCCTTCGACCCGGATTTCCACCAGGCAATGTCGATACAGGAGCGCGCAGACGTCGAACCGAACACGGTGGTGACGGTCGTGCAGAAGGGCTACCTGTTGAATGATCGTCTCATCCGGCCGGCCATGGTGATCGTTTCCAGGGCGCCCGGCGCCGCATGATTCGGGACGCAGGGCTTGATTTCGCCCGTTACCGTCCCCACTTACGGGTTATAGCTTACTAGATTCAATTTCAAATATATCAGGTAGTTACACGGAGATTAGAGAAAATGGGCAAAATAATCGGAATTGACCTGGGCACGACCAACTCCTGCGTTGCCGTGATGGAGGGGGGCGAGGTCCGGGTGATCGAGAACAGCGAGGGCGATCGCACCACGCCGTCGATCGTGGGCTTCACCAGCGACAACGAGGTGCTGGTTGGCCAGGCCGCCAAGCGCCAGGCCGTCACCAATCCGCAGAATACGCTGTTCGCCGTAAAGCGCCTGATCGGACGCCGCTTCGAGGAAGACGTGGTGCAGCGCGATATCGACCTGGTGCCCTACAACATCGTCAAGGCGGACAACGGCGACGCCTGGGTCGAGGCACAGGGCAAGCGCATGGCACCGCCCGAGGTCTCGGCACGCGTGCTGCAGAAAATGAAGAGCACGGCGGAAGACTACCTGGGTCAGGAAGTGACCGAGGCGGTCGTCACCGTGCCGGCCTATTTCAACGACTCGCAGCGCCAGGCGACCAAGGACGCAGGTCGCATCGCGGGACTCGATGTGAAACGCATCATCAACGAGCCGACGGCCGCGGCGCTTGCCTACGGCATGGACAAGAAGCGCGGCGATTCCAAGATCGTCGTGTACGACCTGGGCGGCGGCACCTTCGACGTCTCGATCATCGAGATTGCGGATGTCGACGGTGAACACCAGTTCGAGGTGCTGTCGACCAATGGCGACACCTTCCTCGGCGGCGAGGATTTCGACAAGCGCCTGATCGATTACCTGGCGGATGAATTCAAGAAGGAGCAGGGCATGGACCTGCGCGGCGATCCGCTTGCCATGCAGCGCCTCAAGGAAGGCGCCGAGAAGGCCAAGATCGAGCTCTCTTCCAGTCAGCAGACGGATGTCAACCTGCCGTACATCACGGCCGATGCCAGCGGTCCGAAGCACCTGACCATGAAGCTAACGCGTGCCAAGCTCGAGTCGCTGGTCGAGGAACTGATCGAGCGCACCATCGAGCCGTGCAAGATCGCGCTCAAGGATGCCGGCCAGTCCGCCAGCGACATCGACGACATCATCCTGGTCGGTGGCCAGACCCGCATGCCGAAGGTGCAGGAAGCGGTCAAGAATTTCTTCGGCAAGGAACCGCGCAAGGACGTCAACCCGGACGAGGCGGTGGCTGTCGGTGCGGCCATCCAGGGCGGTGTGCTGGGCGGCGACGTCAAGGACGTCCTGCTGCTCGATGTGACCCCGCTGTCGCTGGGTATCGAGACGCTCGGTGGGGTGATGACCAAACTCATTGAAAAGAACACCACGATTCCGACCAAGGCGAACCAGGTGTTCTCCACGGCGGAGGACCACCAGTCGGCCGTCACCGTGCATGTGCTGCAGGGCGAGCGTGATGTGGCCGGCGCGAACAAGTCGCTGGGCCGCTTCGATCTCAGCGATATACCGCCGGCCCCGCGCGGCGTGCCGCAGATCGAGGTGACCTTCGATATCGATGCCAACGGCATCCTGCATGTGTCCGCCAGGGACAAGGCAACCGGCAAGGAGCAGTCGATCCAGATCAAGGCCTCCAGCGGCCTGTCGGATGGCGAGATCGACCAGATGGTGAAAGATGCCGAGGCGCATGCCGAGGAGGACCGCAAGTTCCACGAGCTGATCGATGCGCGCAACCAGGCCGACGGCCTGGTCCACGCGACCAACAAGTCACTGGCGGATCTCGGTGACAAGGTGGACGAGGCCGAGAAGAAGGAGATCGAGGCCGCCATCGAGGAGCTGCAGGAGGCCATGAAGGGCGACGACAAGGCCACCATCGAGGCGAAGACCCAGGCGCTGGGTGATAAGTCCGGCAAGCTGGCCGAGCGCGTCTACCAGGAACAGGCCGCGGCCGATGGAGGCGGAGCCCAGACGGCGGGCGAGGCAGGCGCGGAGCCCGCTGCGGGTTCGACCGATGATGACGTGGTCGATGCCGAGTTCGAAGAAGTGAAGGATGCCGACAACAAGTAGACGTCGCATTCGGTTTCTGCATGACAGACAATCCGGGGCCGGCACAACCGGCCCCGGATTTTTACCGTCAACAGCAGGGTGGTATGGGTGAATAACAAGGCGTAGCGGACAGACATATGTCAAAGCGTGATTACTACGAGGTGCTCGGCGCCTCCAAGAATGCCAGCGAGGCTGACCTGAAAAAGGCCTATCGCCGTGCTGCGCAGAAGCACCACCCGGACAGGAATCCCGACGACCAGGAAGCCGAGGCAAAATTCAAGGAATGCAAGGAGGCCTGGGAGGTCCTGGGCGATGCGCAGAAACGTGCGGCCTATGACCAGTTCGGCCATGCCGGTGTCGATCCGTCCATGGGCGGTGGTTTCGGGGGCGGAGCCGGTGCCGGCGCCGCCGGCTTCAGTGATATCTTCGGCGACGTGTTTGGCGACATCTTCGGCGGCGGGCGCGGTGGCGGCGGCCAGCGTGTCTACCGCGGCTCGGACCTGCGCTACAACCTGGAGCTGTCACTGGAGGATGCCGTGGCCGGCACCGAGGTGAAGATCCGCGTGCCGACCATGGTCCACTGCGGTACCTGCGACGGCAGCGGTGCGCGCAAGGGCAGCAAGCCGACGCCCTGCACGACCTGCGGCGGTCATGGCCAGGTGCGCATGCAGCAGGGTTTCTTTTCGCTGCAGCAGACCTGCCCGCATTGCCAGGGCACGGGCACCGTCATTTCCGACCCCTGCCCGGACTGTCGCGGCAAGGGCCGGGTCAGCGAACACAAGACCCTGTCGGTGAAAGTACCGGCCGGTGTCGACAACGGCGACCGCATCCGGCTCGCCGGCGAGGGCGAGGCCGGCGAGAGCGGCGGTCCGCCGGGTGATCTGTATGTGCAGATCGGTGTCAAGGAACATCCCATCTTCCAGCGCGATGAAAACAATCTCTTTTGCGAGGTGCCCATCAGTTTCACCGCCGCCGCACTGGGTGGTGAACTGGAGGTGCCGACCCTGAACGGTCGCGTCAACCTGAAAATCCCGGCCGAGACGCAGAGCGGCAAGATATTTCGCATGCGCGGCAAGGGCGTGAAGCCGGTGCGCGGCGGCCCGGTCGGCGATCTGCTCTGCCG
>JABDRC010000043.1 GCA_013041945.1 Halobacteria archaeon | reverse complement strand
TCCCCATGAACATGTCACGCAGGTTGCCGGCCACCGTGATCTCGTCCACCGGATAGCGGATCTCGCCGTTCTCCACCCAGAAACCGGCCGCACCGCGCGAATAGTCGCCGGTGACGATATTGACGCCAAAGCCGATGAACTCGGTGACCAGCAGTCCGGTGTCCATCGTCTTGAGCAGTGCCGGCAGGTCCTTGTCGCCGGGGTCGATGGTCAGGTTACGCACGCCGCCGGCATTGCCGGTGGTCTCCATACCCAGCTTGCGCGCTGCATAGGAATTCAGCACATAGCCCTGCAGGATGCCGTCGCTGACGATGTCGCGCGGCGCCGTGGCGACGCCCTCTGCATCGTACGGCGCACTGCCCAGCCCCCTGGGCAACAGCGGCTCCTCGTGGATGTGCATATACTCCGGAAATACCGGTTTGCCGAGGTGATCGAGCAGGAAACTGGACTTGCGATACAGTGCGCTGCCACTGATGGCCTGGATGAAATTGCGAAACAGGCTGCCGGCGGTCTCCGCGGCAATGATGACCGGCGCCTGCCGGGTCGACAGCCGCTGCGTGCCGAGCCGGCGCACGGTACGCTCGCCCGCACGGCGCCCGATGGAATCCGGTGACGGCAGGTCCTGTGGAGCGCGCGCCGATTCCGACCAGTAATCGCGCTGCATCTCGTCGCCCTGCCGCCCGACCACCGCGCAACTGATGCTGTGATAGCTGGACTTGTACGCGCCGAGAAAACCGTTGCTGTTGCCTTTTACGCGCAGGCTGACATAACTCGACACCGTGCCGCCCTCGGAATTGTCGATGCGTGGATCGACCGCGCGGGCCGCATCCTCGCAGGCCGTCGCCAGCTCGATGGCCCGGCCGGCATCGACATCCCAGGGATGGTAGAGATCGAGGTCGGGTATCTCCGTAGCCAGCCGCGCGGGGTCCGCGAGACCCGCGTATTCGTCGCGACTGGTATAGCGGGCGATGTCGCAGGCCGCAGTGACCGTCGCGGCGATCCCGTCCGGCGAAAAATCCGCGGTCGAGGCCGAACCCTTGCGCTTGTCGAAGTACACCGTCAGGCCCAGCACCCGGTCCCGGTTGTATTCCAGGGTCTCGGTCTCGCCGAGGCGCACCGTAACCGACAGGCCGGCATCGAGGCTGACGCCGGCCTCCACCTCGTCCGCCCCCAGCGCCTGCGCCTGGCCGATGATGTCCTGCACCATTCCCTCGAGCTGCGACGCTTCCGGTAACGGTGCGCCTGTTTCACTGTGCTGTATATCACCCATGTCGGCTCCCTGTGCGTGAAGGGGGGATTCTACCGGGCGTCCTCTACACGGACAAATGCGCCGTAACACGCTATCCTTCAGTCGACATGGAACATGATGACACTGCCGGAATCAGCAAGTCGCAACGCAAGCGCGACCTGCATGCATTGAAGGAACTCGGCCTGAAGCTGCTTGATTTCAGTGATGACAGCCTGCGCCAGCTCGGTCTGCCGGAGAAACTGCTGGAGGCGCTGCTGACGGCAAAAAAGATCACCTCCAACAGCGCGCGCAAGCGCCAGCTGTCCTACGTCGGCAAGCTCATGCAGGAGGTCGACCCGGCACCCATCCGCGAAATCGTCGCGGCCCGCGAGCACCAGCACGAGACCTCCACCCGTGAATTCCACCTGCTGGAAACGCTGCGCGAGCAACTGCTGCTGGAGGGTGATGCGGCCCTGCCCGCCGTGTTGTCCCACTTCCCGCGCGCCGACCGGCAGTACCTGCGCAAACTGGTGCGACAGGCGCGCAGCGAACAGTCTAACGGCCAGCCACCGGGTGCGTCCCGCCGTCTGTTTCGTTATCTCCGCGAATGTCAGGAGGCAGCTGATTACTGAAGCGGCCTCAACCGGCCGTGTTGTCCTGCGCCTCACGCCATTGCCGGTAACAGTCCAGGCCACAGAAATACATGACGTAGTCTTCGGCCTCGACAATACCGGCCTCTGAATGCGGTATCTCCTTCAGACAGACATCGCATGCCACGCTACCTGAATCGATGGGTTTAACGACAGCGCTCATGGCACAGCCTCCGGACGGGTTTGGCAAACATTTACAGTATAGACGTTATTGCAGCGATCACTGCATCACGCTGTTAGCGTGCAGTGCGGCCGCATACTGGCGCACCACCTCGGCCGCCGGCTGCACGGCATGGATGCCATCGACACTTTTACCCGCCTGGTAGATATCGCGATAACCCATACCCCGCAGGGCGGCACGTCTGAGTTTCCACACAGACTGTAGCGAATAAGCGGTGCGCATCCAGTGGCGCGTACGGCGACCGCGCAACAGCCATTTCGCCAGCGGCCCGGCCTTGACCCCCATGCGCGCGATAAACGGGGTACGGATGATCGAGACCGGTACGCCGGTGATCTTCTCCGACAGCACGATATCATCGGCGCCCGCTGCAATGATGGCCTGCTTGTAGCCGTCGTGCGCCGTGCACTCGTCGGTGGCGATGAAGCGCGTCCCCAGCTGCGCGCCGGCATAGCCGGAACCGATGGCGGCCGCAAAATCTTCCGGCGTGCCGATACCGCCGGCACAGACCAGTGGCTTGCCCAGCGGCCCGATCTCGTCGAGTAATTGCGCGGCCGACAACTGGCCGGCATGACCACCGGCGCGGCTGTTGACGCAGATGAACCCGTCCACGCCGGCATCGAATGCCTTCTCGGCGAACCGGCGGCTGGTCACGTCATGGTAGACCGTGACGCCCGCTCCCTGCGTGCGCGCAACGACCTGGTCCGGTTTGCCCAGCGCCGTGACCAGAAACGGGACACCCTCTTCCAGCGCAATGTCCAGCCAGGCATAGACACGCTCGAGATATTTCTTCGAGCTGCGCTCGATGATCAGGTTCACGCCAATCGGTTTGTCGGTCAGTGTACGGATGTAACGCAGGCCCTCGCGAAAGTCATGGCCGTGCACGTAACTGAGACTCAGCGGCTGCACAATGCCGATGCCACCGGCCTCGGACACGGCGGCGACCAGTTCGGGATTCGAGCAGGGATACATGGCGCCGCAGATCAGCGGCACCTCGATGCCCAGGGTCTCCGTCAGCGCCGTGCCGTGACTCACTCCGGCTGTTCCGGCCCGACCAGCCAGCGTGCGCGGGCCACCGCAACCACCTCATTGTCGTTGTTGCGGATCTCGCCGGTCAGGCTGTATTCTTGCTCGTCATTCGTCGGCGGAATGTCGCAGTGGCAGGTGGCGGTCAGCCGGCCGCGCGCCTTTTTCAGGTAGTCGATACTGAAGCCGGCCAGGATACCGCGCGCGTTGTCCGGCAGGCTGTTCATCAACGCCAGGCCGGTCGTCAGTTCGGCCAGGTTCGCCAGCGCCATGGCATGCACCGACTTGAGATGATTGCGCACCGCGCGCCGGTCGCGCAGCGTCACCACACAATGCCCGGGTTCCAGCACCTCCACCCGCGCACCGAGCGTCCCGCTGTACGGGACCACGGACCCGAGTGCGTGGCTGAACAGCCACTTGCTGCCCGGCAGGCGGGAGAACCGCCGCCACTCCTGCCGCAGGCTCGGCCCGATTGATTTTGCCATGTTCACATCCCGGTTAGCGTTGCCTGAGCATAGGGCGTTTACGCCACACAAGCCAGCCGTAAATCAGCAGGTTGATCACGACTACGCCGGTACCCAGCCACACCTGTATGTTCTGCGTGAGGCCCTGCGGGTACAAAACCGGTAACAGGTAGTGCGTGATGAAGCCACCGCTGTAGCCTTCTTCCCCGGCCGCCTGTCGCAACTGTTTCTCCCACGGCGTCAGCGGACACAGCCAGCCATAGAATTCCAGCAGCGCACCCCAGGCAGCGGCCGGCAGGTGCACGAACACCAGCCGCCACCAGCGCGCGACCAGCAAACCGCCGAATACCACAAAACAGATAAAGGTCAGGTGCAACAGGACCAGCAGGTCAGCTGCCAGCGAATACAGCATGGACACTGCTGCTGCCGTTGCCCCGGGCGCGGCTCAGTCCGGCCTGACTGCGTAGCGGCCGCTGCCGAGGAACATCACCGCCAGACCGCCGAACAGGTAGAACATCTGCAGCTCGAGGCGATAACCGCCGTGGTCGGTCAGGGCGAACAGGTGACCCATGTGCGCCAGACCGATGGCAAACAGCATGTTCACCACCACCAGCATGCCGCACCAGCGCGAATACACGCCGAGGATCAGCAGCAACGGCGCCACCACCTCGCCGATGTAGACGCCATAGGCCACTGCCTCAGGCAGCCCCCAACTGGCCAGCCCGCTTTTCATGAAACCCAGTGAATCGGGGTGCAGGATCTTGTCCACCCCGTGAAACAGTATCAGGATGCCCAGCGTCAGACGCACGACCAGCTTGCCTGCATTGTCATTGTACATGTCGCCCCTCCTTTGTTCGGCCCGGTTACACCATACTATGGAATCGTCGAAGTGTCGTCATTGAGAACAAAGTCTGCGCCTGCCCTTGCAACGATTACAAGGAGACCGTTGCCCTGCAAACCACCCCTGGACAAGGCATGGGCGCATCGCGCCTGCCGCGCACATCTGCTTGTCTTCGAGGGGCCGGCCCTGTTTACACCACTGTCCGTGACAGTGCATGAAAAGCCGGCTACTGAGGTGACCGGACTTGCCTGTGCGACTTGCTTCCGGGCAGGGCTGGTGTTGCGCCGCTGTGCCGGCTTGAAGTGCCCATGCTGAAGACAACGGCCTGGAGGGTCGGCCTGTGTGCTGGCACTGGCCTGGCAGTTGCTGGTACAGGCTAGCGGGGAGTGACTTCAGGCGTTTGCTCAGCCAGTTTTACCTTTTGGAAGGTCTGCTTTAACCGCCGGTTGTTCTCATCGTCAAAATCGGGCTGCTTCTGGATCACGGTAGCCGCGGCACAACCGTGCAGCAGTACCAGGATTGCAAGCCAGGTGAGCAGACGGGCAATCGATAGTGGTTGTTTCATGGATACCTCGATAGTGACGAAAACCGTGAGCAGAAACAATGTACACTGAATATTAAGCCAAATTGCGCCCCAATCCCAACACTTCCTGTTAACGCCGGACAATTACTGCCTGTTGCATATATTCAGCCGGTTATTCAATCCAGCGCGTCATTCCCGCGCAGGCGGGAATCCGGTCTCAATAGAAGGAGTGGCACTTGTGTAATGCGGCCTAATTCATAAATTCAGTTGGCTTTTCAATCCAGCCAGTCATTCCCGCGCAGGCGGGAATCCAGCCTCAAAAGAAGAGTGGTGACTGTGCAATGCGGCCTATTTCATGAATTCAGTTGGCTTTTCAATTTCGGGTATCGCTTCAGTAATGGTTTCCAGCCTTTTCTCTAATAGCGCCTGCGCATCATATAAACCGCGGTTATAGTAATAGGCGCCAACCTCTGCAGAAAAGAAGTCCAGCAGAAACTCGGCGTCAAACTGGCCTATTTCCCGGTCAAGCTCCTCCCGGAAATAGCGCTGTATTTTGCCGACAAGCACCGTCTTTTCCTCTTTGGTAAATTCAATTGCCGGCATCTGTATAATCTTCTGTCATTGTATTCAGGATTAATACTCCACACTCGTTGAAAGTGGCCGGCAGGTTTCCGGATGGTGTGTCAGCGCAAGGGACAAACCTCTCTTCCGCTTTGCTCGGCCTTCACTCCGGTAATTTCCGGACTTGAGCGCAGCGAGTCAACAATTTCACTATAGGTGCGCTCGGAAACCGACTCAGCAAACTTTATC
>JABDRC010000023.1 GCA_013041945.1 Halobacteria archaeon | reverse complement strand
ACCTGTTCGGTGAAATTCCACATAACACCGGTGATCGTTTGCCTGGCTAATGTCATGGATTGAGTAATATCAGGATACTGCGGAAATGGTGAACGCACACAAAACAGAGCCTGTCATTCTCGTCTACGGAGTGTCTGGACATCGAATATCGGGATTCCTGTCTGATTATGTAATTCAGATACACTGTTATCGACTTCGCGGAAAAACAGATACATCCCTGGCCATGCCGCATCGGGCCTGTTCTCGCCTATGTGGTAGCCCTGATGTGTTCGCAAATCTTTTCAGGTGCATTCCACATCATTGCATCAACGATTGACAAACCAGGTACATACTCGTAACCCGGACATGGATAACTCATATTTTCATACTGCTGGATTATCAAATCTATTCCGGCCGCCGAAAATGCCGCCTTGTCAAACAGATGTTCGCCGCCAGGTGGATTGATGTACTCGCTTGCGCCAAGCATTTCGGAAATTACCAGCGCCCAGTCACCAGGACCCTGTATTTTATCGAGGTCTATATCCATCCTGGATGAAACCAGATAGTCAAATCCGATATCCAGACTGGCACAGACTTTCTGCATCAATTCAATATTCAGCTCTACCAGGGACTCGCTTTTGTTTTCAAAACACGCCGCCAGGAATTCCCGTGTGCTGTTGTAATATGGCGCCTTCTTCCTGTAGTGCTCCAGCTGGTGGAGAATTTTTCCGGCCCAGTCCGAGTTGTTCGAAATCCGGATATCCCCGATTGCCGTACCGCGCTTGTGCTTTACCAGCGGAACGCCTATGTACTGCCAGTCTTTTGTCGGGTGCAGAACACGATTACGGTTAACCCAACCGTGTCGAATGTACTGGGGCGTATCAAACACCACCCATTTGTCGCATTGTGCAATCAGACTGAAATACCCCGGGTAAGGCAGGAAATAGGGCTGCATTATCCCGACTCTCATATTAGAAACCTTCGCAGTCAGTCTTGCCAGCTTTACTAAAAGTGTCGTCTCTTACAGCCTCATTCAGGCAGTCGCGCCTTCTGTCCCTGACTGCAGGGTTCCCGAGGGCCGCATGACTGCTTTCCAGATGGCTCGCCTGCGATTTAGCCTGGCATTGCTGCATGAAAAGGAATTTATTTGTATTCATACTGGAATATCCGGAAATCCGAATGAAGGTATGCTTCACCTTGCGCCTGAAACAATAGCGCAGATTTTTTCAATAACATCTTCTTCCAGCTCGGGAAACATCGGCAAACAAAGCACCTGGTCTGCCACCTGCGCAGCCACAGCCAGGCCTGCTGCGTCAACTGATGGCAATCCACGGTACATTGGCATACTGCTGATTAACGGGTAGAAGTAGCGGCGAGGATGAATATCGTTATCCATGAGCGTTTGGTAAAGCTCATCCCTGGTCTGGCTGTAATCGGGCCTGACCAGGATCGGGAAGTAAGCATAATTTCTTTGCGTATCTTCCGGCTCGGGAAGCAGGCTTATTCCCTTCACCCCATTCAACAGTTCCCTGTAACGATGGTCGATATCCCTTCGACGCGCTATGACCTGATCAATGTATTTCAGCTGCAGCAGGCCGAATGAAGCCTGCACCTCGTTCATCTTCCCGTTGATGCCGGGCGCCATCACGGTCACTTCATTGGCAAATCCGAAATTCTTCAGAAAGTCGATCCGCTGTTTCGTTTTTGCATCGGGACATACGATGGCACCGCCCTCGAAGGTATTGAACACCTTGGTAGCATGAAAACTCAGGACCGACAGGTCGCCATGCCTTAACAGGCTCTCGCCCCTGTACTTCACGCCGAAGGCATGCGCCGCATCATAGATAACCTTGAGTCCGTAAATATCGGCGATCTGCCCGATCTGCTCGACATTGGCGGGGTTTCCGTAGCAGTGGACCGGCAGGATAGCCGTCGTATGCGGAGTGATAGCGGCCTCGATCTTGTCCGCATCCAGATTGCATGTCGCCGGATCAATGTCGATAAATACCGGCTTGATATTATTCCAGAGCAGGGAATGGGCCGTGGCCACAAAGGAATACGGCGTAGTAATCACCTCACCACTTATCCGCAACACCTGCAGGGCAGTCACGAGCGCGATGGTACCGCTGGTAAACAGCGACAGGTGTTCTACTCCCAGGTAATCGCACAGCGCACTCTCGAACTCGCGGTGAAACGGTCCGTTGTTGGTCAGGCGCTTGTTTTCCCAGATTTGTTCCAGATACGGGATGTATTCATCCAGCGGCGGGAGGAATGGCTCGGTGACATAGGTGGTTTTGGTCATAGGATCCGACAGCTATTCGCGTAGTTTGGCTCGTCAGCCGCGTGGCGCACCGTCCGCCCGGATAAATGTCCTTAATATACATGTAACTCGAAAATCGACAACTGACCCTGGCGACTACAGGTATCGGCCCTGGAACGCGTTTCTGAAGCGCCGGGTTACAGGGCCGGCACCGGTTCAAGCGTCTCCAGCAAGCCGGCCAGCCTTGCACCCTGCTCCGCCCAGTCAGGTACCGTGACCTGCGCCAGGCAGGGTGACTCGAGCTGCTTTTCCAGTGCAAGCGCAAGCCGGTGGCTGTCACCCGGTGGAAACAGTCCCTGCTCGCAGGGACTGATGTATTCGCTGACATCACCAACCGCAGCGACCACGACCGGCCGCGCGCAGGCGCACAGCTCGAAGAACTTCTGCGGGAAGCAGTACCTCGAGAACGGGTTGTCCTTGTTGGTAATGATGCCGACATCGAGGGCATTGTAGAAATACGGCATGTCGGCATAGTCCAGCTCGCCGAGGTAGTGAATAAAGGGGGATTCAGGAATTTCGGCATCCGCGGCAACGGCCCCGGCCAGGGCGAGGTGGATCTCGCGGCCGCTCTCGATCAGCGAGCGATGCGCCCGGAATACTGCATTCACCCCGCGATATTCCGATATGGAGCCGCCAAGACCGGCAATCCTGCACGACACCGGCAAGCCAAGCCGCCGCCTGCACTCATCCCTGTCCATGGGATGGAAGTTGTCCTTGTCAAGCGCATTGTGAATCACCCGGGGTTCACTGTGCGTCCCCACCTGCTCGCGGAGGTAATTTCCGAGGCTCGCACTGACGCAGCTGATCCCCCCGGCACGGCGCAAGGCCTTCCGGTAGCGGCCGATAACACCGGGTAGCCTGGCTGCGCCGAAACTCTCGTAATTGTCATACAGGTCGACAACATGATTGACAGCATATTTCCTGGCAAGCCAGTCGCCGAGAATCACGTGATAAACATCAGACACGGAAAGCAGCACGTCCGGCTGCCAGGCTTTCAACAGCGCCCGGACCTCGCGGTAATAGCGCCGCAGGCCCCGCACCGGACCCGGAGAGAGCGGGTATGCAAGCCAGCGGGGATTCGCATCCTCCGCATCCGTCCATTCGTCATGCATACCCCGCCGGTAATCCAGCGCCACACCGCGCACCTGGTGACCGCATCGTGCCAGCTCGCGCGAAAACTCGTACACGCGCCCATAGCGATCAGCGACCAGGTCCTTGTTGGTGTAGATACGTTTTGACAGGATCAGGATCTTCATTGACGGACCGGGACGGCACATTGCATGGCGTTCACGAAAAGACTGTAACCGATTGTTGCGACGAATATAATAGCGGGATGCGCGAAAAAGATCTTTTTATCATTATCCCGGTGCTCAACCGCTGGGAGCAAACGCAAAAGTGTCTTGCGCATCTGCTGGGCGGCAGTATCACGGATTTCAGCATTATCGTCGTGGACCATGGTTCGACAGACGGCACGCGTGAGGGGCTGGAAAAGGAGTATCCCGACATCATTCGCGTACCGGGAACCGATGATCTGTGGTGGACCGGTGCAACGAATCTCGGCGTAAGGACTGCGCTGGAACAGGGCGCAGACCTGATCATGCTCCTGAATAACGACTGCTATGTTTCTCATGACACCGTGGAGATCCTGCTCAGTCACAGCTCATCGAACCCGGACGCTATAATCGCACCCGTGCACAGAAACCTGAACTCCGGCGAAATCATAACCAGGCGTGGCGGCACCCTGTTTCTGCTCGGCTTCCCCACACTGTTGCTTCCCGGCAAGTCTTTATACAGCCCGGACAGCACCGGCCTCCGGAGCACGTCGCTTATCATGGGCGGGCGCGGCACCCTGATACCGGCAGGCATTTTCGGCAAAATCGGCCTGTTCAACGATGTCGATCTTCCGCACTACTGGGCAGACCACGACTTTTTTCTGCGCTGCAGGCAAAACGGCATTCATCAATATATCGCGCAAAACACCCTGGTGGATATCGACGAAAGTACGACGACCCTGGCAAGCCGGCTCCGACATATGACACTGTCACAATTTATAGACTCCTTCACCAATCGCCGCTCGCACCGTAATATCAGGGACCTGGTTTCCCTGTTCCGCCTGCATTACCCGGTACCGGGCCTGTATCCACTGGGTGTATTCCTCAACATGACCCGGTACACGCTGATGTACTTCTTTGCCAGGATTCGAAACCTGGCCGGCAGCCACTGACGGTACTACCGGCCCGTGAAACCCGTCCTGCTCATCACCCGCAACTTTCCGCCACTGGTCGGCGGCATGGAGCGGCTTGTCGGCAATATATACAAACAGGTCAACAACCGCGCCCCCTGTGACCTGATCGGTCCCGCCGGCAGCAAACGGTATTGCGACGACAACAGCAGGGTCTACGAGTGTCCGGTCAGACCCTTGCCATGGTTTTTGCTGACAGTCCTGTTCAACACCCTGCGTGCATCGCTGGGCAGACGCTACACCCTGTGCATTGCCGGCAGCGGCATGACCGGCCTGTTTGCGCTGCTTGCGGCCAGAATCAACCGCGCGCCCTGTATCGTGTTCATTCACGGTCTGGACCTGATCGTGAAGAACCGGCTGTACCAGTCGGTCTTCGTGCCTGCCATTCGGCGCAGCGACCTGGTCATCGTCAACAGCAAAAATACCGGCGCGCTGGCCGCAGCGGCCGGCATCAGGCAGGAACGCATGGTCGTACTGCACCCGGGCGTCGACCTGCCGGCACGGTCAGCACAGGCGGGCAACTTCCGCAGGCAGCACAACCTGCAGAACAACAGCCTGCTGCTGTCGGTCGGCCGCCTTATCCCGCGCAAGGGTATCGCGGAATTCATCCGGCATGCGCTGCCGGATATCGTGTCGGCGTTTCCCGATACCGTGCTGGTTATTATCGGCGACGAACCGGCAGATGCATTGGCCAGCGGAGGCCCCGTACTCGCCGCCATACGCCGGGCGATCGAGGCGACCGGTCTTGAAGACCACGTACTGTTACCCGGACGCGTGGACGAGCCGGCGCTGACCGCGGCCTACGCCGATGCGGACTGCCTGGTGTTTCCGCTGCGCGCTGTGGATGGCGATGTGGAGGGCTTCGGCATGGTGGCCGTTGAAGCGGCAGCGCACGGCCTGCCGACCGTCGCCTTTGACGAGGGCGGCGTCGGTGATGCTATAGAGCATGGCAAGTCAGGCCTGCTGGTACCGGCCGGAGACTACCGGGCATTCAGTTCGGCTGTCAGGGGCCTGCTCAACGGTGAACCTGCAGGGCTGTCGGCGGAATCCTGCCGGGCGCACGCTGCATCCTTTCATTGGGACAATTTCGGCGATAAACTGCAGCAAATCCTGCATGGCTGCACCACGGAAAAGGCAAGCCGGTAATATGAGCGAGCATGATGAAATCCGGTCGTTTTACGACACGGTCTATTACCGCGACGCCGGCACCCGAATTTACGTTTCCGGGCACCTGCGGCGCATGGCAGAAAAGTATGTCCAGGCCGGCGACCAGGTGCTCGATATTGCCTGTGGTACCGGCAACTGGCTGATGGCGGCGAGCGAACGCGGGGCCATACCTGCCGGCATCGACCTTTCCCCGAAGGCGATCGGGATCTGCCGGCACAATATGCCCGCCGGAGAATTCGTCAGCGGACCTGCCGAGTCCCTTCCCTTTGCCGACAACAGCTACGACCTGGTGACCTGTCTGGGCTCGCTCGAGCACTTCCTCGACCCGGTCGCGGCGGTGCGCGAAATGGTGCGTGTTGCGAAAGACGATGCGGCGTTCATCATCCTCGTGCCCAATTCGGGTTTTCTCACCCGCCGCCTCGGGCTCTATCGCGGCACCTACCAGACGGCCGCCAGAGAGGAGGTGCGCTCACTGGACGAATGGCAGCAGATCTTCACAGCCGGCGGCCTGCGCATACTGCGACGCTGGAAGGACCTGCACGTTCTGTCATGGTCATGGATCAACCAGGCGGGCTGGCCAAGGGCCCCCGTACGTGCATTACAGGCCGTGGCACTGGCCAGCTGGCCGCTATCCTGGCAGTACCAGGTGTATCACCTGCTGGAACAGAATACCGGCCACCAGGAATGAACGGCTGACAAAACGGGGAACCGGCCTACTGCAGATCGCCGTTATTGTGCTGTCCCGTGAGTGGTCCGGGCTGACGGATGAGAGTGCCAGGGTCCACTAAAGTTTTGATTCTGAAAGACGAAACATAGTGGAACCGGCAGCGATGGGGCGATCTGCGGAAGGGTTCACTATTTTATTGAAATTTAAGTAAATATTTATTTAATTCAGTTGACAAAGTTGTGGATTGTTGTACTTTTAGCCTGATGTGCGGGCCTTTTGTCAGTTGGATCCTATCTAAATACTGGACGCAGTTCACAGTGAAATACGACGGGTAGCAGAGAATCAGATAAACGATGGCCACCACAAACCCGACAGTCAATCTCAGCGGCCTCGCCCGCCGGCTCGTCATGGATGGCCTGCTGTCGGAGGATGAGGCCACCGCGGCCCACGAGGCGGCCCTCAAGAAACGCACCCATTTCGTCAGCCACCTGGTTGAAAACAAGATTCTCGGCAGCAACGAGATCGCCCGCTCCGGCGCACATGAATTCGGTGTGCCGCTGTTCGACCTCGAGTCCATGGACCTGGAAGTCGCGCCCATCAAGATGGTCAGCGACAAGCTGATCCAGCAGCACAATGCACTGCCGCTGTTCACGCGCGCCAACCGGCTGTACGTCGCCGTCTCCGACCCGACCAACCTGGGTGCAATCGACGAGTTCAAGTTCCATACCGGCGTCAATACCGAGGCCGTGCTGGTCGAGGAAGCTCAGCTGCGCAAGGCAATCGAGAACGCGCTCGAGGCTCTCGACAACACCATGGCGGACCTCATGGACGCCGACCTCGATAACCTCGATGTCGTATCCGGTGATGACGAGGGCAAGGACAACGATGCCGACGGTTCCGACATCGACGACACGCCGGTTGTCCGTTTTGTAAACAAGGTCCTGCTGGATGCCATCAACACCGGCGCGTCGGATATCCACCTTGAACCGTACGAGAAGGAATTCCGCGTGCGTTTCCGTAACGACGGCGTACTGCACGAAATTACCTCGCCGCCCCGCTCGCTGGCCATGCGCATCATCGCCCGACTGAAGGTCATGAGCCGCATGAACATCGCCGAGCGTCGCGTCCCGCAGGACGGCCGCATCAAGATGAACCTGTCGCGCAACCGCTCGATCGACTTTCGCGTCAACACGCTGCCGACCCTGTACGGGGAAAAGGTGGTACTGCGTATCCTCGACGCCAGTGCAGCGCAGATCGGTATCGACGCCCTCGGCTTCGAACCCGAACAGCAGAAAACCTTTACCGAGGCGATCAACAAACCCTACGGCATGGTGCTTGTGACGGGCCCGACCGGTAGCGGCAAGACCGTGTCGCTGTACACCGGTCTCAATATGCTGAATTCGCCGGATCGCAATATTTCGACCTGTGAAGACCCGGTGGAAATCAACGTTCACGGCATCAACCAGGTCAATGTGAATCCCAAGGCGGGACTGGATTTCGGTGTCGCCCTGCGCGCCTTCCTCCGTCAGGACCCGGACATCATCATGGTGGGTGAGATCCGTGACCTCGAGACCGCGGAAATCGCGGTCAAGGCCGCGCAGACCGGTCACCTGGTGCTGTCAACACTGCATACCAACGATGCACCCCAGACACTGACGCGTCTCGCCAACATGGGTGTGCCGCCGTACAACATCGCCTCCGCGGTACATCTCATCATGGCGCAGCGTCTCGCACGCCGTCTCTGCAATAACTGCAAGAAAGAAGTCGAGATGCCGAATGAAGTCAAACTGAATGCGGGCTTCACGGAAGAACAGATCAAGAATGGCCTGACCATATACGGACCGGTCGGCTGCGATACCTGCACCGGCGGCTACAAGGGACGTGTCGGCATTTACCAGGTCATGCCCGTCTCGGAAGAAATGGGACGTATCATTATGGAAGGCGGCAACTCGCTGGAGCTCGAAAACCGGGCGAAGAAAGAGGGTGTCGCCGATTTACGGGAATCCGGTTTAAGGAAGGTGTCTTCGGGCATTACCAGCCTGGAAGAGGTCGACCGCGTAACAAAGGACTAAATCATGGCGGAAAAAGCACTCAAGCAACCCGATCTGTTTATCTGGACCGGCACCGACAAGCGCGGTGTCAAGGTCAAGGGTCAGACACGCGGCACGAACCCGTCACTGATCAAGGCGGATTTGCGCAAGCAGGGCATCAAGCCGCTGTCGATACGCAAAAAAAGTACGCTGCTCAAGTCAGCCGAAAAGAAAAAGATCATGGCCAAGGATGTCGCCGTGTTTTTCCGCCAGCTGGCCACCATGATGGCTGCCGGTGTGCCGCTGGTGCAATCGTTCGAGATTATCGGCCGCGGTCACGACCACGCCGGCATGCGCGAACTGCTGCTGAACATCAAGGCGGATGTCGAATCCGGTACCGCCCTGTCCGATGCGCTGGGAAAACACCCGCTGCACTTCGATTCCCTGGTGGTCAGCCTGGTCAATGCCGGCGAGCAGGCCGGTGTTCTGGAGACACTCCTCGACAACATCGCTACCTACAAGGAAAAGACCGAGGCGCTCAAGGCCAAGATCAAGAAGGCCATGTTCTACCCGACCGCGGTCATTGTCGTTGCCATTATCGTAACGGCGATCCTGCTGATATTCGTGGTGCCGCAGTTCGAGGACCTGTTCAACAACTTCGGCGCCGACCTGCCGGCGTTTACCCGCTTCGTCGTCAACATGTCGGAATTCATGCAGGCGCAGTGGTGGCTGGTACTCGGTGTGGTGATCGCCGCCTCCGTCGGCTTCTCGCAAGCGAAAAAACGCTCGATGGCTTTTAACCGCTTTCTCGATCGCCTCGTGCTCAAGCTGCCTATCGTCGGCCCGATCATGCACAAGGCCGCCGTGGCCCGTTATGCCCGCACCCTGTCAACCATGTTCTCTGCCGGTGTCCCGCTGGTCGAGGCACTCGAATCGGTTGCCGGTGCAACCGGCAACGTGGTGTTTTCGGATGCCACCCTGATGATCCGCGACAGCGTCGCCACCGGTCAGCAGCTGCAGTTCGCCATGGGCCAGACCGGTTTGTTCCCGAACATGGTGGAGCAGATGGTTGCAATCGGCGAGGAATCCGGCGCACTCGATGCCATGCTCAGCAAGGTTGCCGACTTCTACGAGGCCGAAGTGGACGATGCCGTCGATGCACTCAGCAGCCTGCTGGAACCGCTGATCATGTCGATACTGGGTGTCCTCATCGGCGGCCTGGTCGTCGCCATGTACCTGCCGATCTTCAAGATGGGTGCCGCGATCTGATCGCGGAGACTCTCCGCTACCCGTCTCACAAGCCGGTCCCCGAAGGCACATGGAATTAATCCAGCTGCTGGAACACTCCATGCCGTTGTTCCTGTTCGCGACCGGCATACTCGGACTGGTCGTCGGCAGCTTCCTGAATGTGGTTATTCACCGCCTGCCGGTCATCATGGAGCGGACCTGGCTGCACGAACTGCGTGAACAGCAGGGTGAGGACAAACCTGCTGACGTCAGTGAACCGGCCTACAACCTGGTCACGCCCGCATCGGCCTGCCCGCAGTGCGGTCACCGCATCACTGCCGCTGAAAATATTCCGCTCCTCAGCTTCCTGATACTGCGCGGCCGCTGTGCAGGCTGCAGCAAGCGGATCCCGGTGCGCTATCCCCTGGTGGAACTGGTCACCGCCGTGCTGTCCGTCATCGTGGCCGTACGCTTCGGTTTCAGCGTGCAGACACTCGCCGCGCTTGCGTTCACCTGGGCACTCGTACCCCTGTTCATGATCGACTTCGACCACCAGCTGCTGCCGGACTCGATCACCCTGCCGCTGCTGTGGGGCGGTCTGCTGCTCAGCCTGCCGGAGGTCTTCGTCGACAGCACCACGAGCATTATCGGTGCCGCGGCAGGCTACCTGTCGCTGTGGATGATCTATCACCTGTTCAGGCTCGTGACCGGCAAGGAGGGCATGGGTTATGGCGATTTCAAGCTGCTCGGCGCGATCGGCGCGTGGGTGGGCTGGCAGGCCCTGCCCGTGGTGGTACTGTTCTCTTCCCTGGTCGGTGCCGTACTCGGCATTGGCCTGATCCTGTTCCGGGGTCGCGACCACAATCAGCCGATGCCATTCGGCCCGTTCCTGGCCGCAGCCGGCTGGTTGACTCTGTTATGGGGAAACGACATCATCGCGTTTTATTTACGCTGAAACGCGCGTGATCCAACTCAAGACCCAGCCAACCGGCGACGCTCGATGCCGGCCACTGATTATCGGCCTGACCGGCGGCATCGGCAGCGGCAAGTCTACCGTCGCCGGCTTCTTTGCCGAGCTCGGTATCACGGTCGTCGATGCTGACCGCCTTGCCCATGAACTGGTGAGCCCCGACCAGCCGGCGTTTGCCGACATCGTGGCGGCCTTCGGCAGCCGCAGCGTGGCCACTGACGGCACCCTGGACCGCGCCTTCCTGCGTCAGCGGATCTACTCGAATACCGAAGATAAACAGAAGCTTGAGTCGATTCTTCACCCGCGGATCCGGGCGCGCATGGAGGCGCTGCTGCAGGCGGCGCCCGGCCCCTACTGTGTCGCGGTGATCCCGTTGTTGCTGGAGGCCGGCCAAACGGACATGGTGGACCGCACCCTGGTGGTCGACATCGCGGAGACACTGCAACGCCGCCGTGTTGCCAAACGGGACAAGCTGCCGGACACGGCGATCGCTGACATCATGTTATCGCAGGTCGACCGGGCCACGAGACTGTCTGCAGCTGACGACACTATCAGCAACGACGGTGACCTGGACAATCTCAGAAACCAGGTCAACGCGCTGCATGCGCGCTACCTGGAAATTGCGCAGGCGTAAGCCTGCAGGCGTGTCATTTGCGCAGTCGTCCCGCGTGAGAGACAATACCGATGACGTGAGCACAACACCATTACACCAGGCACGCCCCGACCAGCATAAAGTACTCTACGAGTACCCGCTGAACGAACGCGCCCGCACTTTGATGCGCCTCGAATACCTGTTTCGCCAGGCCGGTCATCACCTCAAGGGCAGATCGGTCTGGGACAGCCGGGCCACGCTCAACAGCATCCTCGAGATCGTCGACATTTTCGGTAACACCAACCTCAAGTCGGAAGTACTCAAGGAACTCGAACGCCAGACGAGCAACCTGAAACGACTCAGTGAGAATCCCGGCGTCGACTCGGCCCAGCTAGAATCGTTACTCGACAGTCTCAATGAACGCATCGACGGCATGCACGATATCGACGGGCAGATTGCCGGCAAACTGAAAACAAGCGAATTCCTCATCAGCATCCGCCAGCGCAGCGCGATCCCGGGCGGCACCTGCGATTTCGACCTGCCTGCCTTACACTACTGGCTGCAACAATCACCGCGCACCCGCACGCAGGACCTTGCCGGCTGGCTTGGCAACTTCGATGCCATCGGCCAGGCCATCCAGCTGATCCTGTCCCTGATCCGGGACAGTACACCACTGCAGCCGGCGATTGCGGAAGCGGGCGTCTACCAGCAAACGCTGGACCCGACCCTGCCCTGCCAGCTGGTGCGCATCGAACTCCCGTCCAGGATGCAATGCTTTGCGGAACTCAGTGGCGGGCGCCACCGCTTCACGGCGCGCTTCATGGAATTTTCCGCCGCGGATGACCGCGCCCGACAGACCGACCGGGACGTCGAGTTCGACCTGGCCTGCTGTGTTATCTAGGTTTGCAATCAACACACACGACAAGCAGCCACGGAACCACACTGAAATACACGGAAAGTTAACGCATACTTCCGCATCATTCCGTGTGGTTCCGCAGCTGGAATCTTTGCTGCACGTAAATCAGATAATAATTTTCGGTTGCTGAAGAGCGGACCGGTTAGCATAAACACCAGGTCATACCGCTATGAAAATGACTCCCCCGCCAGTGAAGTCTGTTACGTGTCCCACCTGTTCGGCCACAGTGGTGTGGACGGCGAAACAGCGCTGGCGTCCATTCTGTTCCGAGCGTTGCCGCCTGGTCGACCTCGGTAAATGGTTCGACGAATCGAACCGGATACCTGCAGAGCAGGGACTGCCGGAAAAACCGGACACGCCCTGACGACCCGCCGGCAGCCGCGTGTCAGGTACGGTACTCGGCGTTGATCTTTACATAATCATAGGACAGGTCGCAGGTCCACACCTGCTCGCTGGCGTCGCCGCGCGCCAGCACAACCCGGATCGTCAGTTCGTCACGGTCCATGACCCGCTGGCCGGCCTCCTCGGTGTAGTCCGCTGCCCGCGCACCGTCGCGCACGATACATACCTCGTCGAGCCAGATCTCGACATCATCGATATCGAGTTCTGCGATGCCGGCACGACCGACCGCGGCCAGTATGCGGCCCCAGTTCGGATCGCCGGCGAACAGGGCGGTTTTCACCAGCGGCGAGTGTGCAATGGTATAGGCGACCTGCAGACACTCATCGGCATCCGCACCCTGTTCGACCGCGACAGTGACGAATTTGGTGGCCCCCTCGCCGTCACGCACGATTGCCCGGGCCAGTTCCACACAGACGGCCTCCACCGTCTCGCAAACCGCCGCGAACGGCGCATCACCGGTCGATAGCAGCGGCAGTCCACTGCCGCCGGTAGCCACCAGCACGCAGGCGTCGTTGGTCGAGGTATCGCCATCCACGCTGATACGGTTGAATGAACGCGCGACCGCACGCTCGAGACACTGCTGCAATGCGCCTGCATCGATCGCGGCATCGGTTGCAATATAGGCCAGCATGGTTGCCATATCCGGCCGGATCATCCCCGCACCCTTGGCAATACCGGTCACCGTCACCTCGTGGCCATCGATGCGGACCTGCCGCGTCGCGCCTTTCGGCACCGTGTCGGTGGTCATGATAGCGGTCGCGGCGGCGGCCCAGCCCGTTTCAGTCAGGTTTGCCAATGCCTGTGGCAGTGCCGCGACGATCGCGTTGACCGGCAGGCGTTCACCAATCACGCCGGTGGAAAACGGCAGCACCGCCTCCGGCAGTTTGCCGGTACTTGCAGCCAGCGCCGCGCAGCACTGACGCGCCGCGGCCATGCCGGGCATGCCGGTGCCGGCATTGGCATTGCCGGAATTGACGATCAGGTAGGACGGCGACACCGCCGCCAGGTTTTTTTTCGCCACGATTACCGGCGCGGCGCAAAATGCATTACGCGTGAAGACCGCTGCACAGGTACTGCCCTCAGGCAGCTCCATAACGACGAGGTCCGGCCTGCCATCCTTCTGCAGACCGGCGCTGGCGGTGCCAAGACGGAATCCGGCTACCGGACTCAAATCAAGCGAAGGATTTTGTTCCATGCCGGGTCTCACGTAAGAACTGGTGCTGTCCACAAATTATATATTGCCGTCACCCCCGCATTCACAGGGATGACGACAACACATTTAATAGGGGTCATCATTTAAAGACTGGATCCCCGCCTGCGCGGGGATGACCCGAGTATTTTAGGAATTTGATTTTCTCTGAGTGCTCTGTGGCATATCTTTGTTTTCTTTGCGCCTTGGCGTCTTTCCGCGAGGAGATTCTTTCGTTGAAGCGATACTGCCGAATCAGCTCAACTTGCCGTGACACTGCTTGTATTTCTTGCCCGACCCGCAGGGACAGGGCTCGTTGCGGCCGATCTTGCGGCCCTGGCGGGTAAACGGTTGCTGCACACCCTCCTCCTG
>JABDRC010000016.1 GCA_013041945.1 Halobacteria archaeon | reverse complement strand
GCGAACAGCTGCCTGTTTTGCGCCGCGCTAATGGGGCCCGTGTAAAAGACTTTTCCCGCTGCCGGTGTGACATCGGCACTGGCAGGACTGGCAAGCCACAGCATGGCAGCAAGGGATGCCGCAATCCTGTAACAGGAGAATGGCGGGGGTCGGACCAGATCAACACTTTGTTTTAACTGCATTCGTGTGCCTTATATGGCCGGGTTGCAGAGCTTAAAATGCCGGTTACTACACGGAAATGAAACCCCCGGGATCTCCAGGGCGTGTGTTGCGCAGCGATACCCGTTTAGCTATGAAGTTTTGTGGCCCAGGGTTCTCAATGCGCTATTTTGAGTATCAAAGGAGCACTTCAGGACAGTAAAGCGGGGTGTATACGCGTTTTATTTTAACGGGTTCATGTGCTTAGGCTGGTCCGACCCATAATTGGCTTCTGGTCCGACCCATAATTGGATAGCGGCATGTGACAGTGAGTATCAGGCGGGGCCTGTTACTCACGGGCAATTCCTGCTAGACCAGGCCCGTCGGGTGCTGGTCTGTCAGCCAGTAGAAACGATAGGGCGGCACCACCAGCTGGTTCTTGAACAGGGCGGGTGATTCGCCGCTGGCCAGGTCCTGGGGTGCGCCGAAGCGGAAACCTCCGCGGTTACCCAGGTTGTCCAGGTCAAGATGCTGGGAGCGGGAATCGAAATTGGCGACCACCAGTACCGTTTCGCTTGGCCGTGCCGGATGGGTGCGCAGGAAAACGAACAGATGTTCGTTTTCCACGGACAACAGCTCCCGGTTGTTGAAGTCCGCGAACGGCTCGACGGACTTGCGCACCGCGATCAGTTTCTTGATGCCATCGAATATGCGCTGCTCCACCGAGCCGTGCTGGTGACGGCGTTCTGCCTTCTCCCAGTCGATCCTCGGTCGATGCATCCAGCGATTGTCATCTGCCTTTTCCTCGTCTTCCAGAAAACTGCAGTCATTCAGGGTGCCGATCTCGTCACCGTAGTAGAGCAGGGGAATGCCGCCGAATGACAGGATCATGCCGTGCAGCATCAGTATCCGCCTGATCGCAGAGTCGATGGCCTCGTCATCATTCGCCTCGATGCCGGCCTCCAGACCGGCCAGCGATGCCAGTGATCCGGAAATGCGGGCATCGCCCGTCTTGTCATTGCGTGCGAACGGCAGCCCCCTCGACTCGGACTCCTCAAATACTCCGGTGAAGTAATCGACGAGGAAACGCCGGTGGGCCAGCGGTTCATAGCCTGCGCGCACGATGTCGGCATTATCGAAGCCCAGGCCGATGTCGTCGTGGCAGCGGATATAGTTGAGCCAGGTCGCGCGATCCAGCTTGGTGGGCAGACTGGTAATCCCCTGGTTCAGCAGCTTCGCATTGCGGGTGGCCACGGAATCCCACAGCAGGGCCATGAAGGTGGCGTTGTAGGCGATCTCGCACTCCTTGGCGATGATCGCATCCTCGCCAAAATACCGGGTGATCTCCAGCGGTGCGACAATGGCCTCCGCGATGAACAGCACCCCGGGCGCCGTCACCTGGCAGCAGTCCTTCATGAGCTGCAGGATGAGGTGGGCCTCCCGCTCGTTCTGGCAAACCGTGCCGATTTTTTTCCACAGGTAGGCCACGGCATCCAGGCGCACGATGTCCGCGCCCTGGTTGGCCCAGAACAGAATTACATCGACCATCTCGATGAACACGCCGGGATTAGTGTAGTTCAGGTCCCACTGGTAATCATGGAATACCGTCATGACCCACTGCTGCATTTCCTCGTTCCAGGTAAAGTTGCCGGGCGAGGTTTCGGGGAAGACCTCGGGCATGCTCTCTTCAAACATGTCCGGTACGTTCCGGTCCCTGAAGATGTAGTAGTAGTCCTGGAACTGCTGCTCGCCTGCACGCGCCCGCTTTGCCCACTCGTGTTCATCCGAGGTGTGGTTCACCACCACGTCCAGGGTGAGCAGCATCCCGCGCTGGCGCATGTGTGCGGCCAGGTCGTTCAGTTCCTGCAGTGTGCCGACCCGCGGATCGATGTCCTTGAAGTTGCTCACCGCATAACCGCCGTCACTGGCGCCCTGCGGGCAGACCATCATGGGCATGGCATGCACCAGGTTGACGCCGAGTTCCTGCAGGTAGGTAATGTGCTCTTTCATGCCCTCGAGATTCCCGGCGAAGCCGTCTGCGTAGAGGGCCATGCCCACCCATTCCTGGCTCAGGAACCAGTTGTGATCCTGTTCCCGTGCGATGTCGAGCTGTTCGAGTTCGTTGGACCGCTCGATGTAGCGGCTTGCCATCACCTCCACGAGGCGAATCATCTTCTCCTTGACGTCGTCGCGCTGGCCGTAGAGATGAAGAAACAGTGAATGGATGGCGTAGAAGTTCGCACCGAGCCGTGTGTAGAAATGGCGCAGGTCGCTGCGCCGGATCTCGGGCTTGAGCTCGTTCAGAATCTCGTTTAACAGCGAGTGGGATACCTGTTCGTACATGGTCTATGCTTCTGTTTCCGGTTGGGCATCAAGTTGCCAGTCATTGAGCAGGGGACGGTAGGCCGTCTTGTCCTGCAGGGTCGCCCCGCGCTGGCCGACGATCAGGGAGGCAAAACGCTGAGCCCTGTCCATGATCGATGACAATGGCCAGTCATGCAGCATGCCAAGGATACACACAGAGGCAAACGCATCGCCGGCCCCCACCGTGTCGACCACCGGCACCCTGGCCATCGGGTCGCTCTCGGTCAGTTCGCCCTGGTCATCGAGCGCAAACGCCCCGTTGGCGCCGAGCGTAACAATGACCCTTTCCAGGCCATGACGCTCCATCAGGGCACTGGCCATGGCTTTGAGGTCGGCGTCGCCCTCCATCACTGTCTGCAGCTCCTCGTCATTGATCTTAACCCACTGTGCATGATCGAGCTGCCGCCTGACCAGTGCCATGTCCCACCAGGGAGGCCTCAGGTTCACATCCAGAAAGACCGGCGCCGGGTGCCTGGCCAGCAGGGCCTCCAGGGCTGCGGCTGATTCCCGCTGCCTGATACCCAGTGTGCCCTGGTAGATCACCGAGGGTGACAGCGCGGGAATGGCGTCCGCGTCGATGTAGTCGTACGCGCGTCCGGACACGATGTCGTACTCCGGCTGGCCATCCACCAGGGTGACACGGACCTCGCCGGTGGGGTGTGACGCATCCTGCTGCAGCCAGTCCGTGTTCATGCCCCAGCGCTGCATGTCCTCGCGGATCGCGTGGCCCATGGCATCGTCGCCCACGCGGCTGATGAACCGGGGGCTGCAGCCAAAGGCCTGCAGGTGCCAGGCCACGTTGAACGGTGCGCCACCGAGCACCCGGCTGCCGTCCTCAAAACAGTCGTACAGGACCTCGCCGAAGACGGCCGGGACATTTTTCATGGTCATTTTCCAAGCGCAGCAAAAACACCAAGCATAACCCGCGGATCTCGGGAAATGCCACAACAGCGTGGTCGCCGTCGGGCAGTCTTGTGACGGTATGGACAGATCGCCCGGCGGCACGGGTTCCGGGTGGGGCGTGCAGCCGCCTGGCCGTCATTGCAGGGTGGAATGCCTGCACTGTCATAGTGCGAGGCGTGGTCGAAGGTCCACGTGCAGGCCGGCAGGGACAGGCTGCGATAAGCGTCTGGATTTCCAGCCAAACAGCAACTTTCGTTGCGGTGCTGGCACCTGAAACATCCGCTTAATCAGGAAGTCGCGGCCGGATTGATACAGGTCAGAACACCTTCACTGGCCAGTCTGTCACATGCCGTCTATGCTGTTTGGGCAGCATGGATATATACTTCGCCAGATCCAGGGTACACCCATCAACTGACAGGGAAGTATCATGACACCGACCAGAAAGAAAAAGACGACCGCGAAAAAAGTCACCCGTAAAAAGGTAGCCAAAAAGGCTGCCGTCAAGACCAAAAAAGCCGCCACGAAAAAGGATGCAAAGAAGGCGGCAGCCAAGGGCAGGAAAAGCTCCGCCATGAGGGTTACAAAAAAGGTTGCAAGGAAGGTTGCCAGGAAGTCCGCAAAATCATCCGGCCTGTCGAACAATACCCCTCCCGAGGAA
>JABDRC010000004.1 GCA_013041945.1 Halobacteria archaeon | reverse complement strand
GGCATCAACCAGATAGTCCGAGACCGCATTCCACTGCGATTCCGGCAGGTTTGCCGCAACCAGTGCGGGATAAATCCAGGGCCCCATTAACCTGAACGGAAAAAATCTTGACGGCGAATCCCGGGGGGTCATCCAGTCATAGGTGTGCGTAATGACCGGCTTTCCCTTGCAGGAACTGCCAGCGGCATCCCTGAGATCGATAATCTTCCGATAACCCTTCTCGACAGACTGCAATGTCCTGTCCAGCTCATCCTGATTGCAGTAAAGCGCGGGGTCACTCTCGATGCTTGTAAACTTTCTGATTATCCTGTCGACATCATCGATCAGGTCATTACCACCGCCACTCAGAAGGATCGCATCCCAGGTATAACCATGACTGCGGCTCATCGCCTTCTTCAGGTTCGGGTTTTTGGCAATCCTGCCCATTTTCCGGATGGTGTCGCCGGGCCTGGCGCAGTTCACGATAATCGTGAATTTTTTGAACCTCATGGAGAACAACAGGTTCGAGGTGGGAATCCCGCCCATACTGAACCAGGAGTCCCCTTCTGCAAGGATACGGTTATCGTAAAGACTGTCATTGGGGTCCGAGTCATTCTCCCCTGACTCAACATTATCCCAGGGCACAACATGTGCACGCATCATGGCAGCCTCCGTGCGCTGCAGTTAACGGATTCCCGACCGGGATGAGCATACCGGGACAGACCGGGTTTTATGTACTCTTTTGCATTTTACCCTTCATTCTTGAAAGGTTCGCCGCGCAACGGCTTGCATCCTTCGAATGTACTGACCTGTCGACCAGCCACACGCTTGTGTTAACTGTTCCCAGTTTCTGACGGATAGCATCGTCCAGAGGAAATCAGTTGCCTCCTCTGTGCTCCATCTCTTCGCCAGGCGGCCATCGGATTCAAGTGCGGCTATCGCCGCCCGGCATCCGTCACGCATGGCCTGCATTCGTTCATTCCATGCCGCTGCCGCGGCTGCGTCGTTCGCCTGCGCATCGAGCAGCGCCCTGGCGACACCGTATATTTCCGGCAGGTAGTTTCCCCAGAACTCGATATACGCGTCCAGTCGCCCGGTACCCGAACCGGCAGCGCGAGACGGGGCGAGACGCTGTTCCAGTCCAAGCCGCTTATCGACATACAGCGTGGTGGCCGCCAGCAGCTCGGCACGCGAGGCAAAGTGCAGGTAGACAGCCTGGCGGGAAAGTCCGGCAGCCCTGGCGATATCACCCATGCGTACACTCCGCCCGCGCTGCGCCTCCAGCAGGCGCACCGCGGCCTCGAGAATCCGGGTCCGGGTTTCGACATCACTTGACACAGTGTCAAGTCTGGCCTAGGCTTGAAAGTGTGTCAATTGACACTGTGTCAAGTACGGAGGTGGCAAAATGAATATTCTCATTGTTGGATCGACCGGTACCATCGGGCGAGAACTGGTGAAACAGGCCCTGGCGAACGGCCATGAGGTCACGGCCCTGGCACGTGTGCCGGCAAAATTACAGATTGATAATCAGAGACTTACCCTTGCACAGGGCGATGTCATGGATCCGGCATCCCTCGCACGGGTGATGCCCGGCCAGGATGCCGTCCTCTGCGCGCTGGGCGCCGGCGGCAAGGGCGGCGTGCGCGCACCCGGCACGCAAAACATCATCGGGGCGATGCGGAAATGCGGCGTCCGGCGGCTGGTCTGCCTCTCGAGCCTTGGCGTCGGGGAGAGCCGCACAAACCTGGACTTCTTCTGGAAGCACGTCATGTTCGGACTGCTGCTGCGCGCCGCCTACGCCGACCATGTGGCCCAGGAGGTTGTCATCAGGGACAGCGATCTCGACTGGACCATCGTCAGGCCGGCTGCATACACGGACGGTGAGCGCACCGGCAACTACCGGCACGGCTTTCCCGCGACGGCGAAAAATCTCAAACTGAAAATAGCCCGCGCCGATGTCGCCGGTTTCATGCTGGACCAGCTTGGCGACGACCGCTACCTGCACATGGCGCCGGGGATTTCATACTAGTAAAGTAATCGGAGGGCCGTTGATACAACGGCGGTTAACAGGTATCCGGCCCCTCTGATACGGAGCCCGCAAACATGCATATTATCAAGGCGATCCTGACCATAACCCTGGCAACAATGCTGTTCGCCTGCGAGCAGCAGGATTCGGCTACTGCCGTCGATCCCGTGACCGGACGCGAATGCTTTGAATCCCGACGCGCCTCCCTGCCACCGGGAACACAGTATGAAGGTATCGACCGGGTCTCGAATGACCGCATCGTGATCAGGATCATGAACGGCGTCGATGTCACAACCCTGGAATGCGGACTGGATCCGGACGGATCGATCACGACACAAACGGGGCAGGACAATCATTGATCCTGTCCCCGGTGGATTAGCGCCCTGACACGGACAAGTCATCCCATGAACACCGCCATCATCGTCTGCGGCGGCCCGGGCGCGGGCAAATCAACCTATGGTGCAAGTCTTGCCGCGGGTCGGCACGCCGCACTGCTGGACATCGATACCGTGACAGAACGGCTGGCACGACTCGCATTGACACAGTCCGGACACAGTCCGGACGACCGCGACTCCGAATACTTCAAACAGACCTTCCGCGAACCGATCTACGACACCCTGTTCGACATAGCCCGGGACAACCTCCCCTTCCAGGACGTCGTTATCGTCGGGCCCTTTACCCGCGAGATCCGTGACCGGGACTGGCCCGGGAAGCTGTGTGAATTACTCGGCTCGGCTGTGGAGGTGCACTACGTGCAGTGCGCACCGGATATCCGCAGGCAGCGGCTGATGGACAGGGGCAATGCGCGCGACCGGGCAAAGCTTGCGGACTGGGAAAACTTTCTCCGCTATTACGGTGACGAGAGCCCGCCGATGTTCGACCATGTCCTTGTGGATGGTGCCTGAAACAAAGGGGACAGATTTATTTGACGGGGGCGAAATCATGACCTGCAAATAAATCTGTCCCCTTTCTGTGAAGGCTCAAAACACGCTCACACCAGATATCTGATTATAGGCGCTCCGGCAGCATTAATTACCCGGATGCAGGCATGAATCCGGTTTAGACAGAATCTGTACCCCGGTCTATTGACGTGGATCAATCCCGTCATTCACCATCATCTATAATATATCCCGTTTGCGGCAATCCTCACTTTGCACCAGGCAAAGCGGGTCGCCCGCCCGGTATATCCACATCCATTCAGACACCCGGCCAGATCAGGGAGGCTTCGGCCCACATGTTCGCATCAGCAGCCAATGTCGAGGAGCTGGTCAGTAATTTCCGGCTCGACGGCACGACATTTCGTTACAGCAGCTTCGTACCCCGTCTTTATAATTACGTGAAATCCCTGGGCTTCAAGCCGGGCAAGATACTCCCCTCGCGCGCCTTCTGCTCCGACGAGAACCAGGGTTATCCGAACATCATCCTCACCAAGCACTTCGGCACCTTTCCTTTCAACCACGGACGCGGCGGGGCCGTGGTCGCAACGGACCGGCATGGCCCCTATGCGGAACATGGCGAGGGTCTGGTGATCATCCAGGCCAGCCATGTCGGTTATGAACCGGAAAATAAAAGCTTCGGCACCTACAGCCGGATTCATACCAGGGACAATCACCATACCGCCTGTTGCGGCAAACTGTCGGCCATCGTCGACTGGTACCTGGAGCAATACCGCTTTGCGCAATCCTACATACAGCTTGAACACTGCAATGAGCAGATGTGCCTGCGTATCGACAACGGGCTGCTGCACGGCAGCCGCAAGGAAGGCCTGTTTCTCAGGCTGAAGAGCCTCGTTAAACCGGACAGGGAAGGCAAGTTCGTGCCCTTACACACACACAGCACCGCCAAGAGTTTCATCATCTGCGATGAATTCCTGCGCCAGTTGCCTGACCTGAATGCCGTCCTCCGGGAAGGCGAGCGTATAGCAATCGGTGACCACCTGAAGCCTGAGATGTTCTATTTTCGCCGCAAACTCGATGAAACCGTGGAAGGTCGCAACCACCAGGAACTCAACCTTGTCTATCCCATGCCGTGGATCGTGACCTCACCCTGGCCACTGCTGACGGCGGCACAGATCAACAGCCAGGTGGAGTTCGACCGTACACTGCGCACCGTGGCGCGTTCGCCCTGCTTCAAAGACAAGTGCGTGTTCTACATTGCCGGTCTCAATATCGATATCTCGCCCAAACCCGGTGACGCCTTCCCGACGACCAAGTTTGTGCCGTGGGCCGCCTTCCTGAGAAGCCGCAAGGGCGGGGAGCGCATTATCGAGCAACCCGAGCTGGTTGCGCTGCTGCTCGAACAAAGCAAGGAGAATCCCGACCAGATCGATATGGATGATGCCATTCAGGGTATGGCGGAGGCCGAATCGGTAACGGTTGAGACGGTGGCGAATTTATAGGTAAAAAAAGG
>JABDRC010000002.1 GCA_013041945.1 Halobacteria archaeon | reverse complement strand
CGGTGGCACCCAGGGTACCAATGGAGTGGGCCTCATCAATCATCAACATGCATTTATGTTTTTTCTTGATGCGGATGAATTCAGGCAAACTACCCAAATCCCCATCTTGGCTGTACACCCCTTCGATGACGATCAGTACTCTGCGAAATTGGGAGCGGATCTGACTTAAGGTCCGATCCAGCTCTTCCCAGTCATCATGTCGGAAGGAGCGGCGACGTGCACCAGACAGTATCGCGCCACGAATTGCACAGTCATGGATGTACTGGTCATGGATCACCAGATCGGTCTTATCCATGATGTGGCCGATTACCGCAACGCTGGTAGCGTGACCGCTCGCGAATACCACGGCGGCCTCGGTTCCCATGAAATCAGCGATCTCAGTCTCCAGTTCCCGGTGCAAAGGTGTCTCGCCAAATAACAGTGGCGTCGCGGAGGGCGAGGTCCCATAGGTATCGATGGACACCTTGGCTGCAGTCATTACCCTGGGATGATTGGACAGCCCGCAATAGTTGAAGGCAGCGAAATTCAGCATCGATTTGTCATCCAGCTTGGCATGGGCACCGTTGAAGCCCTGATGGATACGTCCATAGGGATTAGCCCCTGTGGCTTCCACCGCCTGCAGACGCTGCATCAGTGCCTGGTATTCCTCGGAATCTTCAAACTGGGCCTCTACCTCGACGGTTTCCTGCGGCGGCTTGACTGCAACCACCGGCGCGATTTGTGCTGGTTCCACACCCTGGGCCTTGCAGACCAGATCCACCACGTCTGCCACCGCAGGATCGGCGGCGAGCACAGTGCGATCCACTTCGGCGAGTGCCGGCCAGCGTTTGACCAGGGCCCGATCCAACTCAACGTACATCAATGAATCTAGACCTAGCTGGGTACCAAGCCGCTGGTCCAAACAGATCTCCGCTGACGGGATACCTGAGATTCGTGCGAGCTGAGCTACAATATCCTCCTGTATCCGGGCGGCCGATGTCACTACCGGGGTGACTGTCGGCTGCGGCTGGGCAGTGACCGGGGCCTCCGGCAGCGACATCCCAGCCGCGAGTCTTTGCAGTGTGGCGTTTTGTGAACGGAACAGTTCTAATGTCGCGATTAAACTGCTGGTTTGGGTATCTTCAGGCGTTGACAGATTGCCGTACTGCTGAGTTTCTGCAGATATGTCTCGGTCCATGGTCTCACTCCTTGTTGGGGTCGGCGCGGACACGTGCCAGCACCGTGTTCTACAGTAAGGGTAATTTGGCAAGGGCGGTGTGCGAGATACACGACCGGGATAAATCCGTTGCCAGTCGACCTTACCACCGGTATTCCAGAACTCGGCCAGTGACTTGCGCAGCACCGCTCGGTTGGATTGCCCCGGCATTAATGAAGGCAGCCACTGGCATTCATCTTTTTGTTCGGCAAGGCAACTCTTACCCAGGCTCAGCAATGTGTTGCCGGGACCGATCTCGATGAAACGACGGCAACCTTGTTGCGCGGCATTTGTCACAGCAGCCTGATAATCCACGGGCTCCAGCAGGTGACGGATGAAGTGCTCATGGGTGGGCGCTGTGTCCATCTGTTCACCGTGCAGCGAGGTAAACAGAGGAATGCGTGGCGGCAGTAGAGTGACCTTTGCGATAGCATCTCTGAAATGTGGTGCCACATCTTGCATCAATGGCGAGTGGAAGGCGTTGGCAACCCGCAGCGGCTTGTAATTCACACCTTTCAGTCCTTGTGCACAGAACTCATCAATGGCGTCCTGGCTACCGGAAAGCACGATATTGCTAGGGCTGTTGTAGGCGGCGACCCACAGGCGATTGGTATACTTGGGCAGTACAGTCTTGATTTGTGCCACATCGCCGATACAGGCCAACATACCGCCTGCCGGGTCCTGTTGCGCCATTGCATGTGCGCGAGCCAAAACCAGAGTCATGCCATCACCAAGGGTTAACATCCCGGCCGTCACTGCTGCTGCATATTCGCCCAGGCTATGGCCCAACACCACATCCGGCTCCACGCCCCAACTGCGCCACAGTTCCGCCAACCCGCATTGAAGGGCGAAGATCAGGGGCTGTTGGATCTGGGTTGGTTCCAGCTGGTCGGAGGGCACATTATCGGTCAGCAAGCCCACTAGAGACATACCAATCTGGGACTGGGCAAGCCGATCACAGCGTTGAATCACCTCCCGAAATACGGGTTCGGTGTTGATCAGATCCTGGGCCATGGCTACATACTGGGAACCCTGGCCGGTGAAACAAAAAGCAGTGCCGGAACGATCTAGGGCTACTCGAGGCGCCCGTCCTACGGCCTGTTCCAGCGCCTGGATCATACCCTGCCTGTCTTCCGCAACCAGCGCCAACCGCTGACGCAGCTGGCTGCGTTGTAGGGCAACCTGGCTACAGCAGTCGTCCAGAGACAGCTCGGGGTGTTGTCGTAGATGTTGGGCCAGGTCCATTAACTGCTGGTCCATGGCCGCTGACTTGTGGGCCGACAAAGGCAAAATCTGCCAGGAAGTCTCGAAGCGTGTCTCCGATGTCACCGGAGGCGCCTCCTGCAAGAGCACGTGCGCGATAGTCCCGCCAAAACCGAAGGAACTCACTGCGGCCTTGCGAGTGTGGCCGCTTTTGCTTTGCCAGGGTTGGGCCTGCTGAATCACCTGAAGGCCGGAATTCTGCCAATCCATGATGGAGCTGGGGGAGTGGCAGTGCAGCTGCGGGGGAATCTGACTATGTTTCAGGCTCAGAGCCGCCTTCATCACTCCGGCTATACCGGCGGCGGCTTCCAGGTGACCGATGTTCGTCTTTGCGGAGCCGATCAGACAGGGGTTGCCTGGCTCACGACCGGCACCGTAGATGCTGGCCAACGCGCATGCCTCGATCGGATCCCCTAACCGGGTACCTGTACCATGCGCCTCAATGTAATCCACATCACTTGCCGCAAACGAACTGGCCTCAAGAGCACGTCGGATAACCACCTCTTGGGCGTCGCCGTTAGGTGCTGTCAAACCATTGCTGCGACCATCATGTTGCACAGCGGAACCCGCAATGGTGGCGACAATAGGATAGCCGTTGCGCTGGGCGTCAGACAAGCGGGCCAGTACCAGCAAGCCGCAACCTTCACCACGCACATAGCCATTGGCGCCCTCATCAAAGGTCCGGCAACGTCCCTCGGGTGAGAGCATCCTGGCACGGGTGAAGGCAATACTTAGATCAGGCGTAACCATCAGATTCACTCCGCCAGCCAGGGCCAACGAGCAGTCGTTCCGACGCAGGGCCTCACAGGCCAGATGCAGGGCTACCAGAGAACTGGAACAGGCGGTGTCCACCGCGAGGCTGGGGCCGCGTAGATCCCAGGTGTAAGAAATACGGTTCGCGGCGACGGCGGACGAATTGCCGGTACAGGCGTGGATATCCAGATCTGCGGAGTCTTGAGTTTGCAATGTCCAGTAGTCCTGGTTGCTGATGCCCACGAACACTCCGGTCGCGCTGCCCGCGAGGCGCCTTGGGGCAAGACTGGCGCCTTCCAGGGCTTCACAGGAAACCTCTAGCAGCAACCGTTGCTGGGGATCCATTCGCTCTGCCTCACGTTGGGAGAGGCCGAAGAACTGAGGATCGAATTGGTCGATGTGCTCAAGGAATCCCCCCCACGGGCTCACGGATTGGCCATCTGCAGTCTTTAAATCCTCAGGTGCCTGCCAGCGACCAGCAGGCACCTGGGTGATGGCATCACGGCCGTCTTGCAGCAATTTCCAGAAGCTCTCAGGATCGGCTGCACCAGGGAAACGACACCCCATGCCAATGATTGCGATGGGCTCATCCTGGGGCTTTATGGTGGTTTCTTTGGCCAACTTATTGGCACCCCCCTCCTCGGCGAGATACCTGGCGGCGGCTCGCAGCGAGGGCCGTTCCCAAACCAAAGTCGGTGACACGGGTTGCTGCAGAAATTCTGACAACTGAGCCGCGAGATCCACTGCGCTACTGGAGTCCAACCCGATGTCGGCGAACGGTGCGTCCATGTCAATGACCGACGGTTCAAGACCCAGGCGGGTCGCTAGTGCATCAACCATCCAGCGTTCTATCTCGGTCACGGTCCACCGGCAAGGTTCGATCTTTTCAGTGGTTTGTCGCGGTGCTGGCGCCAGGATCTTGGCCCATTGCTCTGGATCACCACCGGCTGCCTTTAAAAGACCGGCAATGGTAGGACTCGCCAGCACTGACCCCATAGGCACGGCATGCAACAGCTGTTTTTCCAGCGCCCTTTTGAGCTGGTGCAAAGTGGGAAAATCGATACCAATGTCTACTAGCCGGGTATCAGCAATGGGTAAGTCCGGGCTGTATTGAGCGAGCGCCTGTCGCAGCACTTGAGGCGCTGTAACATCCGACTTACCCTCGCGAATGGTCGAGTCCGCCAGCACACTGGCTGCTAGCACGGTAAACTCCATATTGAGGAAGGCTTCTCGGGCGGCGCTGCGCTGTATCTTTCCGCTGGATGTCTTGGGCAAGGAGCCTGAGCGCACCAACAGCACCGCGTATGGTGTGACCTCCAGAGTATCACCTGCAAGCGCACTGCGAATGGCGGCCAGTATCTGGGCCGTGTGCTGTCTGTGCTTGCCTTCCACTTCTTGCACCAACACCACTTCTTCCTGGCCCGCTAGTTCGATGCTGAAAGCGGCGACACCGCCAGCCCGCAGGTCTGGATAGGCACGCAGTGAAGCGGTTTCCAGATCTTCCGGGTAAAGGTTGCGACCACGGAATACGATCACATCCTTGACGCGCCCCGCCACGTACAATTCACCCTGCTCATCCAGGAAACCCAGGTCGCCGGTACGCATAAAACGGTCGGCATCATCGACTCCTATCAAAGGCACATTGAAGGTTTTCGCGCTGGCCTCGGGACGTTGCCAATAGCCTTGTGCACAGCTGGGAGAGCTGACCCAGATCTCACCGACCTGATCGGCCCTGCATGGCCGGTGGCTATCGGGATCCACGATCACCACCCGAGTTGAGTCGACTGGCTTGCCACAGCTGACAGCAGTGACGGATTGAGGGTCGTTATTTCCTGTCGGCACCACTTGGCGTTGCTCAAGCTTCCGCTGGTTCAGCGTCAGACAGCGAGGTTCTTCCTTCGGCAACCAGCCCGAAACTTGCAAGGTGCCCTCCGCCAGGCCATAACAGGGTAGGAAGGCGCCACGCCGGAACCCGGCGGCAGCAAAACGTTCACAAAACGCGTCGATCGTATGCCACCGCACTGGCTCGGCCCCACAGAAAGCCTGATTCCAATCACTGAGATCCAATTGCGTCAGTTGAGCATCACTGATTTTCTTCACGCATTGTTCGTAAGCGAAGTTGGGTGCGACACTGATGGATGCCCGGGTCCGGGTCAGGGTTTCCAGCCAACGGAAAGGTTGTCGAAGAAAAGTCATGGGTGCCATAAAATGACCCCAACCAGCACTGTAAACGACCTGGATAATGGTTCCGATCAGGCCCATATCATGGTAGGGCGGCAACCAGGAGACGAAGCTGTTCCTCCCGTTACAAGTCTGGAAAATGGCCTTGGAGTTGTGCACCAGGTTACCATGGCTCACCATTACACCCTTCGGTGTAGAAGTAGAGCCAGAGGTGTATTGCAGAAAAGCCAGTGTATTCGACTTGGCGTTGGGGTCACGCCATTGGTCAGCGAGGCCCAGGTCCAACTGGTCAATAGCCACCCAGCTCAGATCACCGAATACGGGGGTCGCAGCCGCCATCTCTTCTTTAAGTGCAATAATCGGTGTCGTTGCCAGGGCCACTGAAGGCTGGCAGTCCTCCACAATGGCCTGTATCCGTGGCAGCATGCGAGCCAACCGTTTTGGATCCGGTGGGTAGGCGGGCACAGCGATGGCGCCTGCGAACAAACAGCCCCAGTAGCCAACGATATAATCGATCCCCGGCGGGCAAAGCAGAATGACCGGTCGACCCGATGCGCCCTCTGCCTGCAGGCGCGCACCCAAGGCCCGGGCGTGTAATTCCAGCTGGGCGAATGTGAGAGTGCCTGCGTTGTCGTTGTTACCGGTCAGAAAAGTGTAGACCGTTTGATCGCCCCAGCCCTCGGCTCGACGCTGTACCAGCTCAACCATGTTGCTGGGATTGTGTGTACCCTTGAGAGTAGCGAATAACTTGTTTTTGTGTGACATATCAAGATCCTTGTGTGATGAATACCGGACATATACCGCTTGAACCAACTATGAATCTGTTATTTGCCGGCACCCCTGATCGCACGGCCGATCGTTTCTCTTTCGGTGACGATGACGAGGGCGCTCCAGGCCGTTGAGAATGCCATCGGCATCACGGTCGATGACCGAGCGGCGAGCTTCGGCCTGGCCGGGTTGGGGCGGATAGCAGGTGAAAGTGACCGGACCGTCGACGTCGTCCAGGAGTTCACCAAGGCTCAGATACTGCTGGCGATCACCCAGCAGAACGCTGTCCTCAGGATCCTGGGCATTGGCCAACTCCAGCAAATAGCCGTGGCGACCGGCAGTGATGCCGATGTCACAGTGGCCATCGGCGGCGGCACCCAGCATGGTAACCAGGTCATCGCTGTCATCGTCATCGGTCCGCAAGGTGAGCTGCTGGCCAACCATCGGTTTCAGGTTGCTGTCAAAAGCCAGAACAAAGGCCTCTGCTGCTTTGCGTTCCAGCAATCCCGAGGGGTAACAGATACCGTCTTGCACACCGTACTCCAAGGTGGAACCCAGCTGGAAGCACAAGGGCATTAGGGCCGGATCGGGCACATCGGGGCACAGCAGCGAGGCGGCCACTGCTTCTACGATCTGGGCACCCAGCCTGGCTGTCACTGGCTGGCCCTGTTGTATCGCCTCCATCGCCGGGCTGACAATAGCATTCCAGCGTACGTCACTCATTGGCGCGGGGCTGCTCAGCACAGTACTCACGACATCTTGCGCAGCCTCTTGATCTCCCTCGATGGCGGCCAGAACGGAGGGCAACAGTAGCTGCGGATCCGTATTCAAGGCGCCAAAGAAGGCATGTTTACCAACCTCGACAGACTGCAGACAGGCATATGGATCTTCTGGCTCGAATGCATCAAAGGCATCCGGATTGCCACGCACATCATTGCCTCCAAGGAAACCAGCCGGACGACGCAAGAAATCCAGCAGGCCGAGAAAGCGGTGTGCAGTGTCAGCCGAACCATCGTGGGAGAAGCCGTATCCACGCACGGAGGAACCCGAATTGGGAGTCTTGCGAGTGATGAAACCGCCGGCGCGTGGACCAAAAACGGATTGGCCGACAAACATGTCCGGGTCATGGGGCTGGCCAAATTTGCCCACTTTGGCGTACATATTGCGCAGGTGGGGAACCTTGAAGACCTGCGGGATGTTGGAAAAGGCGTATTCGCCGTTAGTACCGTAGAAGCCGGGGAACGCCACATCAAACTCGGCGTTGGCGTAAGGATCAAGCACATGGCAGCCCTGGCAGGTGGTGAGACTATCAGCGATGCGCAGCCGGCACTGGGACTGTTCAATCTCCAGGCGACACCCCTGCAAGGGATCTTGCTCAAAACCGGATGGCTCCAGGGCATCCAGCAAAGGAGTACGGCTGACATTGGCATCGCCATGGAACTGCAGCAAATGCTCGGAAAGCGCGACAGGGTCGGACATCGCCAGCAGCTCGTCATGCGACAAACCGCTGAAGTCCAGCTGAGCCAGGATCTCAGCCCAGATCGACACACCCAGATCATTCTCCAGGGCCTGTACTCGAGTCACAAAGGCCAGTAGGCCACCCGCTTCGGCTGGATAATTGGAACCCGCCACCAAGGCCTGAATCGAATCCAGTTGCTCCGCAGTAAATACTTGGGCCAAGGCCGTGTCGGCGGCAATATTGCCCGCTCGAGCCAGACCTGCTAATGGTTGTCGTTGCAGGGCAGCGACCTCCTGGGCCAGCGGCGCCAGGTCATCCAGTTGCTGTTGTAGCAGGCTGCGTAGACTACCGTCCGGGTCCAAATTGGAATCGAGGCTGATGCTGACATTGGCAAAGGCAAGCGCTACTGACTGCACCGCGAGCAAACGATGCATGACAAAGCGAATCGGGTTGCCAAAACATTCACACTCGCGGGTCGCTGAATCTATGGCGACCTCCAGACCATCAACATCATCACATACTCGCTGTTCCAGCTGTTCATCAGTCACGGCACTGCAGCCGAAGTAGGCAGCGCGGCCAGCCAGTTGCTCTGGGGTCAGGCTATTGTCCAGGCTGCGGATAGGGTTGGGCGGATAGCTGATCTGCAGAATGAAATCCGCCAGCGCATCCATCTTTTCCTGCGGGAGCAGTTGGTCGTTGCCGGTCAGGCCAGTGACGGCTTCATCAAACTCGAGGAGGGAGTTGAACTCGTCCAAAGTGCCCGTGTTGGGTTGCTGGCCAATTTCGGTTTGCACCCGCCGGACCCGGTCGCCGCGCCAATGTAAAGGACCGTGGTTGTCCAGGCCACGCAGGGCCTGGGTGGCCATCGGACCTTTGACGGCACGAAAGTCCTCCGGCAACACAGCGCGATAAGGGCTGAGTCCTTCAGGGTCCGCCGCCAAGTCCGCCACATAACCGAGCTGGGGTGGGGATACATAAGGCCCGGGGTTGTTAACATCCGGAGCATCCGGATTACCCAGGTCCCAGGCGATACTGTCGAAGTTGGCGTAAACATGGCAGCTGGCACAGGACTGGTCACCCAAGCGTGACATCTCTGCCGCGTAGTACATGACGGACCTGCCTTGCGTGATACCGTCCGGTTCTGGACTATGCATGGCCAGGCGGGCCATCAGCGAGGGTTGCTCCGAGCGACCATCCACTACCAGCAGTTCATTGGTAAAACGGGCCAGGACATAAATCCGCTGTCTTTTGTCATCAATGGCCAAGCCCACGGGACCGGCGATTTCCTGACCGTATATCTCGTCATGGCGGCTCAAGTTCAGATAACCGATAGCCGCGTTCACTTCCCCTTCGTCAGACCGTTCCAGATCCAGCGTATTTACATAACCAAGTTTGTCCGAACCCAGGGCGGCGAAAAATAGTCGCTGTTCGGCTTTGATCTGGCCACGCTTATCCTGCTGTCGAGTCATCGCCAGTGCGACGGGGAATGCCAGGGAGCGTTGCGAGTCACCCATCCCGGAAGCATGGTCCAGGTGGTCGTTGAGATCCTTGAACTCCGTTTGGCCGTTATCGATGAGCGTAATCCGGCTTCGAATCAAATCGCCACGCACTGTGGTCGTGGCAAAATTGGCATGACCTTCGAAACGGGTGATGTTATTGGCCTCTTGGTTAGCCACATAGACCTTGCCATTGGCCGGATGGGTCACCATGGAAAACAGTATGGTGCCCACTTCCGGGTAGGCCGTCACAGCGCCGAACCCGCCCTGTGCATCCAGCGGGATTTGAAAAACATCCTCATCGGGCAACGAAAATTTAACCCAATCATTCCACTCCATAGGTGGCGGTACGGTGCTATCACCGGGAATCATTTCGGCAGGATCCCGGTCCAACCAACAGCCCTGTAACTGCAAGCTATAATCCTCTCCACACACCTCGGGGTCCGCGAAGAATCTGACAATAAGGCCGGTGACCGGCTGCAATGTGCCATCGCTACTGGTACAAGCGCAGGTATCGCTAACCTCTCCGTTCTGTTGAGAGATCAGAGCCAGCAGCTTGTTGTCAGCATCTGTCTGTGCACACAATTGCAAGGTGTGACGTCGCATTCGCTCTGGTCTGGGGTCTGGGGAGCAGCGCCCTTGTCCCAGCACAGCAGGTACTCCACCGTGCATTTCAACGCTGCCTGGATGCTTGACCACCAGTTCCCCGTTGGGGGTTGCTACGATCTCGCCATGCTCCAGTAACTCGATTAAACGTTCCAGGCCGACGGCGCGTGCGGTCTCACCCGCCACAACTGTCGTTCTGTTCCCGGTATGGAAACCGGCCGCATAAACACTGGTGTGGTAACCAGATTCATTTACAGGCCCCAAAGCTAGCGCGCGGGGGGTGTCACTGAACAGATTTATGATTTGGAGTAGCTCTGCTTCTTGAGGATCAAATACCAGCACGTCTGCCATTCCGGTGGGCCGTTGCAGGAGCGCCTTCTCCGCCGCCGAAGCTGTCAGGTCGGCGATACCAGCAGTCTCTGGGTCCGGATGGTTCTGTCCCCGATGTGCGGTGGTCACCAGGACTCGATTTCCAGCCGGTGTCTTGGCCACCACGATGTCTCGCGGCTCATCGCCAACCCGCACGGTCCGTATCACTTCACCGTGGCATTTGCGCGTGTGCACTCGCACCACACTAATACTGTCTGACAAATGGTTTACGACCCACAGTTCAGCTTTATGTCTTCGCTCCTTCACCACTGCCACGGCCACCGGCCGCATACCCACTTTAATCGAGCCACAGTGTTTCGCACCTTTTGGATGCGGCCTGAATAGCTCCAAATGGTCATCGGGCACATTCAAAGCAGCCACCAGGCCGCTGCGTGCCAGTACCGCTACCGGTCGAACCGGATCCACTTCAAACAAAGTGTAGTTGCGTGCGGGGTTGCTGTACGACGCCACAGTAACTCCCGAGTAGAGCACAAAAACACTCAAAACCCAGCAAACAAGCTTCCACTTGTTGCGGGATATTGACCCACCAGTATGATTATGCGGCGTATTCACGGCACGGTATCTCCTTATTAGTTTAAACTGCCAATTTTCTTTGTTAAATGAGTCAGCATAGAAAGCTGACCGATTAGAATCCCGCCGAGATTTTTGTCTGTCGCCTGATCATAGTAGGCTTACAAGAGCTCATCTCGATCTGAAATCATGGGTAAAGGTTAGGGTTGTCACTGATGTAAAGCTGTGAAATATTCATTCTGAATTTGTGAAATATTCACAAAATCCGTGCGATCAGCGACAAATCAAAGCTGCAACGCACAGTGAACTGATCGAAGTTTGACTTTGATGCCATCAGTGCTGGATATGTAACGCCGCGACCTCGACGTTGAATGTCTGACGGAGGTGAGATAGCGAGCCTGGCTAAATGGTAACGGAGGCAGCAGTGCCGGTAATTACTTAATAGATTTAGCGCATGTCAATCGCGGCTCGAACACCAGCAATCGTGAAGTAGTGATACCGAGCCAACGCTCTGAGCAGCCTGGCCCATTAGTTCGTCACCACATATCAGTATACGGCGTACAACATACCTGGATGCCAACGTTGTGCCTACGTATACATCATAGTGATTTATCACGTCTGGGTACTGTAGCTAGTCAGATCTTCATTCATATTGTGTATAACAATTTTTATATCATTTTGATCAGGGCGCTTTATAGCCGCCGCAGCAATATGCTCGTCACCTAAAGAAAATATTGCAAACTGCCAATTTTTCCGGTTATCTTCTATTTCTGCCTGAAACTCGATATCAATATCAGTTGCAGACCTGATGATAAAATTTAACTTATGGGTGGGAAATGTGATCCCTGTACCCAATGCTTTGGTATACGCTTCTCGTAATGTCCATCGCGTAAAAAAGTAATTGAGCTGATCTCGCCCCTCCAGGCGCTGCACGTCTTCGACTTCCGCGCTTGAAAACATCCGTTTAGCCACACCAACCGCGCCATAGCGGGTGTGCACCCTTTCGACATCAACGCCACAATCACGCACGTAGGTAACCAGACAGGCCGCGAGCCCGCTGGTATGTGAGAGGTTGAAGCGAATATCAGATAGACCGGGATTGGCAACTTCCGGTCTGCCATGACCTGACTCTGAAAATGACCATGCTGCTGGAGCAATTTCCGCATAATTTGAGAGCACATTGCGTACCAGTGCATGTGAAACAAGGTATCGATGCCTGTCTTTTTCAAATAGAAAGCGCCGGTAGCGCTGTTGTTCCTGATCAGAAAGCGTGTCCATACACGCCGCAAGCGTCATTCCCTCAGTTATGGATTCGGGCCTTACAATCCAGAGATGAGCTTCCCTCCCAAGCTTATCGAACAACATACTTTTCTCACTTTAAATAAAGGGTAACGCGGGACGAGTATACTGATGACCCAATGAAAAACTACCCCGAGGATGGTAAAACGATATGCGGTATGGTCAAGTGAACGCGGACGCGCGCTCTACCGGTTACGTCAACAGACGGTCGAACCGGTGTTCGGTGTCATCAAGGCGGTGATGGGCTTTCGCCGGTACTGTCAACTTAACGATATCAAATCCGCACAACCGATCTACGGTTTCAACCCATTACTACCAGGCGATGATTTGGGCGCAAGTCACCTCCTGCCATTCACTAAATGCTCTCGCGCGAAACTCCCGATAGTGACTCGCTCGTGTTAAATGTCGGCCCAGTCTGAACAGGTTCCCTACCACGCCATAAACCGAGAGAAAACGCTGAGCCTGTCCAGCTGATTTGAACCGGCGCATCTGTCGTTCGCGTTGGCGAGTCGGTTCATGTGATACCTCAGCTCGGTTATTATCGTATTGTTTGGTGCTGTGTGTAACCGAAGGTACTACCTCTCGATGCGCAGCCGAATAGCTCTTCAGTTTTTCTGTAATGATTTGCCATGGTGACTTACCTTGGCCCTTTAATAGCTTGCGGAAGAACCGTTTAGCTGCCGTCTTGTTCCGGCGTTTCTGCACCAAGATGTCAATGGTGTCTCCGTCCTGGTCAATGGCCC
>JABDRC010000370.1 GCA_013041945.1 Halobacteria archaeon | reverse complement strand
ACATGTAATTCTAATCTTTCTCATTCAGTTCCTGCTCCAGCGCTTTCAGGCGTGCCTCGATGCGGGCAGCCTGGTAGTTGCTCAGGCTGGTTGTTTTCTGTGCCAGTTTCATCTGTTCCACTGCCTGCAGTGTGTAGCCGTTCAGGTAATGGTATTCCGCCATGGCCGTGTGAGTTTGCAGTGGCCGGTCGGTCTTGCCGGCCGCCTGCGCCAGTAGTTTGTAAACGTCCGGGCCATGCGCTGCGCTGTTGCTGAGATCGGCCAGCAGGGTGTAGGCCTGTTCGTTATCACCTGCATTCATCAGGGTATTTGCATAGGGCAGAATGACAATACTTTCACCTGGATATAATGACAGGCTCTCACGGTAAAGGTTCAGTGCGGATTCCAGGTCGCCCGCCTGGTGGAGGATTCGGCCAAGTGCCAGTCGGTAGGCAAGGCGGTCGGGATCCGAGCGGTGCAGTTGCCGCATGACGCGGGCAGCCTTCTCATGCTGTTTGCCGGCGGCGAGCAGCAGCGCATATTCGTAGCGTTCCACGTCCGTGCTACCACCGTCCTTGCCGTGGAAGCGCTGGAAATCCAGCAGGACCTGGCGGGGGCTTTCGTAACCGGCCACGCGTAACTTGGCGCGCATCAGCTGAAACTGGTGATCGTCGGCCTGATTGACGACGGGGTAACTTTCCGCCCGGGATGTCGCCTCGGCGATGCGGTCGGTGGTAACCGGGTGGGTGCTGAGAAATTCCGGTGGCTGCGTGCCGTAGAGTTTTGCGTTCTTTTGCAGTTTCTCGAAAAAACCCGCCATGCCATGCGGATCGAAACCGGCTCCGGCCAGCGCACGGATGCCGACGCGGTCCGCTTCCTTTTCGTTGGCACGGGTGAAATTGATCTGTTGCTGGATGTTCAGTGCGGAGGCTGCGGTCAAAGCCGCGGCACCGGCCTGGCTGTCCTGGGTGCCGATCAGGATGGCGGCGAGCAGGGCGGCCGTGTTTGCCAGGCTGAGCTTGTCGGCGGTATCGAAGGCCCGCGCCAGGTGGCGCTGCGTGACATGCGCGATTTCGTGTGCCAGCACGCCGGCCAGTTCGCTTTCGTTCTCGGCGGCCGTGAACAGGCCCGTATTGGTCCCGATATAGCCGCCCGGACCGGCGAATGCGTTGATGCGCGGGTCAGCCACCAGGAAAAAGGTAAAGTTGTGGCCGGGATTTTCGCTGTACATGGCCAGCCTGCGACCGAGGTTTTGCAGGTAGCGGGTGGCTTCCCCGTCGTCCAGCACCAGGCCTGCCTGCCGAATCTGCCGCATGAATGCGGTACCCAGCTTGCGGTCGTGCTGCGGGGTGAATATTTGCCCGGACGTGTCACCCAGGTCCGGCAAGGTCTCGAGGTTGTCCCGGGCCTCGGCGACCACGGGCCTGTTGACCATCAGTAACGCACAAAGCAGGGCGGGGGCGGCAAATTTATACATAAAATTAAGGGTTATATCCCGTGATGTCAGGTCAGACCGGTGGCGCATCGCGGGGTTCAGTCATATTTCCGGCAATCGGTGCTGCGCGCACGGGGCCATTTGGTGCTTGCTTTGCCGTGTGTGTTATCATAAGTTTCCTTCGTTATTCTAATATCATAAACGATGATCCGCAGTGTCGGGTCCAAAACAGGAGAGAAGTTAATGTCGGACTTTGATGACGAACTCGATGCAACTGGCCTGAACTGCCCCCTGCCGATCCTGCGTGCCAAGAAGGCGCTGAACGGCATGGAGACCGGCAAGGTCCTGCGCATTATCGCAACTGATCCGGGTTCAGTGAAGGATTTCGAGGCCTTTGCCAAGCAGACCGGTAATGAACTGATGTCTTCGACTGAAGAAGAAGGCAAATTCATGTTCCTGATGAGGAAAGGCTGAACGGCCTCAATTCAGCACAAGGATACGAAAAACCCCGGCCTTGAGCCGGGGTTTTTATTTGCCTGCTGAATTTGCAGGGTCGCCGTCAGTCGAACTTCCAGTTGACCTGGGCGCTGATGATGTCGGTTGAGGCATCATACTTACCGGTGACACGGTGGATACCCTCGACCAGCGGTGCGAATGAAGAGCTATAGGCATCGGTGCTGTCGATGCTCGGATCGTCGATAAACAGGTGGGCATAACCGATATCGAAGCTCAGATTCCTTGAATGCCGGTAGCCGACACCGAAATCCAGCCAGACACGGTCTTCATCCGGCAGCGCGGTAGGACGTAATTCCGGGCTCGGGATCGGTGTTTCGTCGAAGGCCACGCCGCCGCGGAAGATCCAGCGCTCGTCATGCTTGTAGTGTGCACCAACCGCATAGCGGTAGGTGTCTTCCCACTTGAGCGGGATGGTATTGGAGTTGCCGGTGCCGAGGTTAATCACCAGGGCATCGATCCGGCTCCACTGGGTCCACAGGATGTCGGCCATGACTGCCCACTGCGGATTGACCTCGTGATAGGCGCTCAGCAGCAGGGTGTCCGGCAGGCTGGCATCCACACCGGCCGAGGTGCTGGGCTGGATGGCGCTGGTCGATGCCAGGTCACCTTCCAGTTCAATCTCAACCTTGGAGCGGTAGGCGAAACCGAGGCGGGTCCCATCTGACGGTTCCAGCATGGCGCCGAAGTTCCAGCCAAAGCCCCAGTCGTCGACATCGATTTCACCGAAGGCATCCGTTGCGGGTGAACCGGTTGGTCCGGCGCAGAGCCCGGTTGCCGGATTACAGGTGCTTAAAAAGCCATCGTCGATCGCATTCTGGTAGACCAGGTTGGCGTACATCGCGCTCACACCAAAGGCAAGCGTGACGTGGTCATCGACCTTGAAGGAGAGATTGGGGTTGAGATTGACCGACATGATCTCCGATTCGATGGAGGAATAGCGGCCGACCCATTCGCTGCCGTACTCGGTCTTCAGGCCAAACGGTACATTGACCGTAAGGCCGAAATTCATCCGGTCGTTTAGTTCACGCACATAGGCGAAGTGCGGGATGTAGCCGTCGACGCCGGCATCGCTGTCATTGTCTGCCCCCGCTGTTATCGGATCGCCGGCGAAACCAGAACCCACTATTACCGGGTGTGACGCATTATAGGTGCCTGCTCCGGTGAACTTGCTCTCCGGCAGGACCACGTGCAGGCCGCCGGACACCTGCGTGCCCTCAAGTTGCGACATGCTGGCCGGATTGAAGAAGATGTAGGAGGCGTCTTCCGCGGCGGAGCCCGCCCCGGCATAGGCCGTACCCATGCTGCTGACGCTCTGTTCGATCAGGGCAAACCCGCCGGCAAGCGCACCGCCGGATGTGATTAGAAGCAGCCCGGCTACACCCGTTTTAAACAGCCGGCTTGCAAGCATGCGCGGATAGGTCATCGTGATCTCCTCCGGTTCAGTTCACTGTCAATGTGTTTATGTTTGTCCGTATTCGCAGGATTCTGTCCGCTGACCGTCTGGAATCCGTCAAAATTTTTGTGGGCTATACACTACTTCACCTGCATCATATTAACAACACTTGTTGACAATCATCTAAGTCGCTGTCAGAGTTGCCCATCAAGACAGATAGTTGTTGCATTAACACAACAATAATAGACATGCAGCTATATTCGGTTACCAAGCGAGGAGCAAATTTATGAAGCAAATCCACGGATGGCTGCGCGCCACGACGATCCTTTCAGCCCTGGCAGTGTCAGCGACGGCATCCGCAACCACGGGTTACTTTGCACTGGGTTATGGTGCCAAGTCCATGGGCATGGTCGGTGCCGTGGTATCCAATCCACAGGACACGATCTCCGCGGCCGCCAATCCCGCCAGCATTGGTGTGCTGCCAGCAGGTTGGGATGCCGGCATGCGCTTTTTCAGCCCGATTCGCGATGGCAAGATCAGCACCTCGGTCGTCGGTGCCGGTTCAAATTTCGG
>JABDRC010000356.1 GCA_013041945.1 Halobacteria archaeon | reverse complement strand
ATACGACCGAGGCACTGGCCGGCTTCCTGCAGAAACTGTCGCCGGACGGCTTTCTCTCCATCACGCGCTGGATAAAACTGCCGCCGCGCGACACACTGAAGCTGTTCGCAACCGCGATTGACGCCTTGCGCGCCAATGGCGTCGAGAACCCGGGGCAACAGCTCATCCTGATACGCAGCTGGCAAACCAGCACCCTGCTGGTCAAGAACGGACCCGTCAGCGCACGGGACCTCGAGCGGGTACGCGCCTTTTGCAAGGCGCGTTCCTTTGACGTGGCCTTCTACCCGGGCATAACGCGCGAGGAAAGCAATCGCTACAACCGCCTGCGTGAGCCCTGGTTCTTTACCGCCACCCACGCACTGCTCGGTGATCAGCGCGCACGCTTCCTGGATGACTACAAGTTCAACCTGCAACCGGCCACAGATGACCAGCCCTACTTTTTTCACTTTTTTAAATGGCAGACACTGGGAGAAGTGTTGCAACTGCGCGAGCGCGGTGGCGCAGCGCTGGCCGATGCCGGCTACCTGGTACTGGTGGCCACGCTGGCGCAGGCGGTGATTGCCAGCCTGCTGCTGATACTGCTGCCGATCTGGTTGTACCAGCGCCGCAACCGGCGGGCGAGTCAGGGCATCAGCCGGGCCAGGGTCGTGGGCTATTTCTTCATCCTCGGACTGGCCTTCCTGTTCATCGAGATTGCCTTCATACAGAAGTTCCTGCTGTTTCTGCACCACCCGCTGTACGCGATTGCCGTGGTGCTCAGCAGCTTCCTGGTATTTTCGGGGCTGGGCAGCGCCTGGCTGGGACGCATGCCGCCAGGCAACCGCAACCGGCTGCTGAGCCGGGCCGTCACCGGTATCGTGGTACTTGGCACGCTCTATCTGCTGTCACTCGATCCCCTGCTGGCGCAGCTGGCGATGTTGCCCGACGGGCTGCGCATCCTGATCTGCGTCACCCTCATCGCACCGCTGGCATTTTTCATGGGCATGCCCTTCCCGCTGGGACTCGGACGCCTGGCCGAGTACACGCCGGGCCTGATCCCGTGGGCATGGTCGATCAACGGCTGCGCCTCGGTGATCAGTGCCGTGCTGGCTACCCTGCTTGCCATTCACCTCGGCTTCTCCACTGTGATCGCCGCGGCACTGGCACTGTATGCGCTGACCCTGTGGGTATTCCCGACACCTTGCAGGCAGGAATAAACCGCAAAATATCCGCTGCAGGAGCGGACGTTGTCCGCGAATGATTCGCGCGTTCCCGCGCTCCTACCCCAATCGAAACGCCTGCAGGAGCGCACTGCGTGCGCGAAGAATTCTAGAACTCGAACTCCATACTCTGAAACACCTGCCCCGCGTTGCGCTTGGCAAGGAACTCCGCCGTCGGCAGGTGCATGTACGGCGACTGGTCGATCTCGTAGGCCTCCTGCAGCGTACCGCCGTTTTCGATCAACTCGCCTACTTTCTCGCGTAAATAGACCAGGTAGTCGCGGGTGTACTTGCGCACCGTCGCCATATCGGTCGGCCCGCCATGCCCCGGGATCACCACCTCTGCCCCCAGCGCCTCGAACTTGTCCCAGGTCTCGATCCAGGCCGCGGAATCTGTATGCTCGAACAGCGGCAGCATGCGCTGGTGAAACGCCATGTCGCCCGAGATCACCAGCTTGCGGGACGGCAGCCAGACGATGATGTCGCCCGGACTGTGCGCCGGACCGAGATTCAGCAGCTCGATACGCTCGCCGCCCAGCTCGATGACCTTCTTGTCGGTAAAGGTCTCGTCCGGCAGCACGACCCGCGTGCCCGTGGCCTTCTCCTTCACTCGCTTCTGCATCACCTCCAGCAGGGCATGGGACTGATCCTCGATCTCGTGCCTGGCATCGGCATGCGCAATCACCGGTACACCCTGCTCCTGCCAGTAGCTTGAACCCAGCATCGCATGGCCCTGGCCGTTCTCCAGCACCACGTATTTCACCGGCTGGTCGGTGACCTTTTTGATTTCCCCGTGCAGGGCCTTCGCCAGCTGGTAGTTGTCGCCGGCATTGACCACCAGTACACCGCCGGACGTCACCACGAATGACAGGTTGTTGTTGTGTCCGGAATTGGCGTAGGTACCCGGCGCGGTGGCGCCGATGGCCGACCACACGCCGGGTATGACCTCCTGTGGCAGGTCATAGAGCACCGAGCCGGGGGCCTTGTCGCTGTTGTACAGCGCCTCGCCGCTCAATGGCTCCCCGGCGGATGCGGTCACCGCCGGCTTTGCCAGCTGTGCGCGCATGAAGCGCGCCGCCCGCTGCACCGCGTCTTTCGAGGCCAGGTCATCGGCAAAGGTGCGCACGTTCTCGGGCCGAAAATCGAAGCCGCGCCCGACGCCGGGATAGATCACCAGCTGCGCCTCGCGGCCCTTGTCCTGCATCACCCGGATACCGGTCTCGATCACACGCCGGCGCTGGTACTGCTCCTCGTCGCCGATGAATACCAGCATCGGCAGGGTGAGCTGATCGATCTCGGCTGCATACCCGTAGACCTGCATGGGCTCGGGTGCATTGGGGTCCTGCAGGTGCGGGTAATAGGAAACGTAACAGGCGATATCCTTCTCCTGCCGTTTGAAGGTCGTCGCCACCTTCAGGCTGTAATAGCCGCCGCGGGTGTGCGAGTACAGGCAGGCGCGGCTTGTACTGATGTCATCACGCGCGAGCAACACGTCTACGGCCGCATCGACATCCTTCTCCAGTTCGTAATCATGCCCGATCGGGTGCGTGCCGATGAAATGCGCAGCATAGATATCCGGCGCCAGCACCACGAAGCCGCGTGCCGCCACCCGCCGCACAAGACGCTGCACCCAGTCACCCAGTCCGCGCCGGCCGTGCACGAACAGCACCGCCGGGTATGGCTTGTCGTCGTCCGGCCGCGCCACCAGCGCCGGGATGTCCACGTCAGCGCTGGTATAACTGGTCCACTCGGTGATGATGGCATGATTCTCCGGCACCTCGATCCGGCTGTCGTTCCACCAGGCGCTGTCCCACCACCCGCTGTTATCCTGCGGCTCGTCATGGGCGCCTGCAAAACGACTGCCCAGCAGGCAGGCGGTCAGCAGGGTGATCGATACGACTGTTTTCATATTCTGAATTTCCCGAATTGTCGGTTTTGCTGTCAGGCCGGCAAGGCATTCGGCCCCGTTTTACCGGTCGGCGGCCTTCAGCTTTTCGCGCAGCAGGCTGATCAGTTGTTCGGCATTGTCCTGCATTTCCGGAGGAATGACCTCGAACAGGTATTCGATTTCGTCCAGGGCCTCCTCGATCTCATCCCTGCCGGTCAGCTCATGCAAACGCATCGACAGCTGCTGCATGTAACTGTAGGGATCAACGCCGCTCATGGTTGATCAGTATAAATCAACAGCCGTGCCTGGCCATACCCAACCGCACAATTGACATGGGAAAAATGCAAAAAAACAGTCGCCACCCTTTTTTAGCCGGCTGGTTGCTTGTACATTGATGGCTGGAATGAACAGGGGCGCTGACCATGGATAGCGGGGAAACTCTATGACCGAACTGGGCCATGTAGTGTATTACGTCAGAGACCTGCAAGCCTCGCTGGAATTCTATTCCGGTGTAGTGGGTCTCCCGGTCAGCGGCACGATCTTCAATGGCCGCGCTGCCCTGCTCACGGGGGGGCGCACCCACCATGAACTGCTGCTGATCGAGGTGGGCGATGCGACAGGCCCGCTGGCGGGTAAGCGCATCGGCCTGTATCACGTTGGCTGGAAGATCGGCGACCGGCTGGAAGATCTCAGGGATGCCCGTGACCGTATAGAAAAACTCGGCTACAGCATCGATGGCCGGGCAGACCACACCATCAGCCGGAGCCTCTACCTGCGCGACCCGGACGGTAACGAGGTCGAGCTGTTCGTCGACGACCCCGAATTCGACTGGCAAAATGACACGTCGTGGATGGAGGCGCCGGTCAAAACGCTGGAACTCTAACCGGGTGTCAAGGGCATATGCTGAACACCGTCCCCGGAATCGAGAGTCCCCCGACCGTGTTCTGTTAACCATGCACCTGGACCGTATTCTTGTTGTATTGATTGTTTTGTTGCTGGCAAGTGTGGCGGCATTTTTGTCAGGCCTGCTGCCCTACCCGCTCGGATTCATTATCCTGTCGATTTTTATCGTCGCCCGCATTCTCCATTTGCAGGGAAAGCAATGAAGATGCCGCGAACATCGGCAACTTCGACAACCCTGGCTGACCAGTGCACAGCTTCACGTCCGGCATAAAATTGCTGCTCATCTGGCTGCTGATAATACTGCCTGGACTGGAGCTGGGCCTGCGCGCACTTGACTTTTCCTTCTACTGGGCGTTTTCCCGCTATCCGGACCACTACCGCGGCTATGCACCCGTGCCCGGCGCCGATGCCCGCCAGGACATCGAGGGGCATGCCCGGATTCGTATCAACCGTTACGGCTATCGTGACCGCGACTGGACGGATAAACCGGCCGGCGTACACCGCATCGCGGTGCTGGGCGATTCCATCACCGCCGCCGTACAGGTACCGATCGGGGACACCTGGTGGCGGCAACTGGAGGCCAGGCTGCAGGCGTGCGGTTATCGCGACAAGGCCGTCGAGATCATGAACTTTTCCGTGAGTGGCTACGGCACTGCGCAACAACTGGAAACCCTGCGCCACCACCTCGCACCGCACCGACCCGACGAAGTCTGGGTGGCATTCTTCCCCGGCAATGATGTTACCGACAATCACCCCGTGCTCAGCGAAGATCCGCTGCGTCCCTACCTGCAGCGTGTGGAGGATGACTGGCAGATGGACTACGCATTTCGCGACCTGCCCGAGTACCGGCGCAAGATCTCGCGCACGGGTCAACTGTATTACTCCTTCCTGCTGCACATGCGCAGCGTGCAGGCCATCGCAATGGTACACAGCGTATTCAGCAAGCAGCTGGATCTCAAGCGCCTCGACCGCACCTGGATATGGGAGCCCGGTGTCGATGCGCGTGTATATGCGCCGCCGCAGCAAGTTGTCTGGGAGGAGGCCTGGGAAACTACCCGTACACTGGTGCGCATGATCCGCGACGAGACCCGCGCGCTGGGCGCCGCCCTGCGGGTGCTTGGTTTCAGCACCGGTGCACAGGTGTACCCGGAGGACGAGCGCGTGGCGCCTATGATGGAACGCCTGGACGTCCCCGACCTGCTGTACCCGAACTGGCTAATGGGCCGGTTTGCCGACAAGGACGACTACGACTACATCGACCTCGCCGGCCCGCTGGCGGTACAGGCGCGGGCAACCGGCGCCTTCTTTCATGGCCTGAACGGGCAGCATGGCCAGGGGCACCTGAATCACACCGGTCATGCAGCGGCCGCGGAGCTGCTGGCCGGGCGGCTGTGCGGCGAGCAGGCCGGTAATTCGAGATCCTGCGCCTCCGGGTTGAGCACGGGGCCCTGCCTGACTGACTGACCGGCGCCGGAGCACCGGCGAAAAAGCCGCGCCGAATTGAAGCTGCTATCATGCGGCATTCTCATCCGCTCCATTACTGGCAGAATGATGCTTTCCGCCGCCGGGACCGGGCGTCCGGCTTCGGCCAGCCCGGACCACGGCATAGCGGGATACAGACACATGCAAGCTTCAGTCAACCAACACAGGACATACCAGCGGCCCATGAGCACACAAAGCGAACGCATGCA
>JABDRC010000060.1 GCA_013041945.1 Halobacteria archaeon | reverse complement strand
CGCCGGGCTCGAACAGGCGCAGGCCATGACGAATGCAGTAGTCGATACCCTGGTAGTAACAGGCTTCGAAATGCAGGCTGTGCCAGTCCTCGCGACAACCCCAGTGGCGCCCGTAGAGTGCATCTGAGCCGCGCAGCATGATGGCCCCTGCCACCGGTTCGTCCGATTTCATGGCGAATACCAGCACCACCTGGTCGCCCATGGTGCGGCTGATTTCGCGAAAAAAACCGGGAGTCAGGGTCGGCACGCCCCATTTGCGGTCGAAAGTGGTTCGGTAGAAGCCATGCATCACCTCCCAGTCCGCATCCGACATATCCTGTCCATGCAGGCAGCGCAAGCGGATACCGGCCTCGGCGACCCGGCGTCGCTCGCGGCGTATCTTCTTGCGCTTGCGCGAGCTGAGTGCGGCGAGGAAGTCATCGAACGAGCCGTAGCCCGCATTGTGCCAGTGAAAATGACAGCTGGTGCGGCGCAGGTGGTCGAATGCCAGCAGTCGTTCGGTGTCGGCGGGGCAGGTGAACAGCCAGTGCAGGGATGAACAGCCGCATTCATCCGCCACGGCCAGTGCCGCCTCGACCAGGTGTCGTGTGACCGTCTGCCGGTCCGCCTGTGGATCGACCAGCAGGCGCTGGCCCGTGACCGGGGTAAACGGAATCGACGAGACCAGCTTGGGATAGTAATTGACGCCGGCACGGTGCCAGGCGTCGGCCCAGGCCCAGTCGAACACGAATTCGCCGTACGAGTTGTCCTTCTGGTAGAGCGGTGCAAGCCCGCACAGCCGGCCGTTATCGTCATGGACCGCGATGTGGCAGGGAATCCAGCCATGCGCCTCGCCGACACAGTCGTTGCGTTCCAGGGCGGCGAGGAATTCGTGACGCGTAAAGGGATGGTCGGTGCCGGCAACCCGGTTCCAGTGAGCGGCCGGAACGGTGGTGATATCGCTGACGACGGATGACTGCAAGGTCGTAGCCTGCCTCAGCGATGAGGCAGGGGCGCCGCACGCTGTTCAGTCCGCCGTGTCGTGCGCAAGGTTGTCAAGATAGACCTCTGCATCCAGTGCGGCCATGCAGCCGGTCCCGGCGGAGGTGACGGCCTGGCGATAGACATGGTCGCTCACGTCACCGGCGGCGAACACGCCGGCGACGCTGGTCGAGGTCGCCATACCCTCGATGCCGCTCTTCACCTGGATATAGCCGCCGTTCATGGTCAGCTGGCCGTCGAAGATCTGCGTGTTCGGCTTGTGGCCGATGGCGATGAAGACGCCGTGCACATCAATATCGCGCAGCGCATCATCCTTGACGTTGCGGATGCGAATACCGGTCACGCCGCTGTCGTCGCCGGTCACCTCGTCGAGCACACTGTCCCAGGCGATGGTCACGACGCCTTCCTTTTCCTTGCTGAACAGGCGGTCCTGCAGGATCTTTTCAGCACGCAGCTGGTCGCGGCGATGGACCAGCGTGACATGTGAGGCGATATTGGCCAGGTACAGTGCTTCCTCGACCGCGGTATTGCCGCCACCGATCACTGCCACGGCCTGTTGCTTGTAGAAAAAACCGTCACAGGTCGCGCAGGCGGATACACCCTTGCCCTTGAAGGCCTCTTCGGACGGCAGTCCGAGATACATCGCCGATGCACCGGTCGCGATGATCAGTGCGTCGCAGGTGTAGACACCCGAGTCACCTTCCAGCCGGAAGGGGCGCTGCTTGAGATCGACGCTGTGTATGTGATCGAACACCATCTCGGTATTGAAGCGCTCGGCATGCTTGCGCATGTCCTCCATCAGCGCAGGGCCCTGCGTGCCCTCGAGGCCGCCCGGCCAGTTTTCCACCTCGGTCGTGGTCATCAGCTGGCCGCCCTGTTCGAGACCCGTTATCAGCACGGGCGCCAGGTTGGCGCGCGCCGCATACACCGCGGCGGTATAACCGGCGGGGCCGGAGCCCAGTATCAGAAGACGGCAGTGCCTGGTTTCGCTCATGTATAATGACTCCGGTTTACGGTACTTAATTCAATCATCGTTGCGCGGGGAACCTTCAGATTACCACTTACCGACAGATCGTCACGCGAAATGTTCCACCTGCCGGCAGCCGCGTGCCGACGGACCTGCGCATGTTACGGAACTTCTCTAAAGCGGTAAAGCTGGCATGAAGATCGGCATACCGCGCGAAATCAAGCCGCAGGAAGGCCGCGTGGCGCTGTTGCCGGCCGCCTGCGAGGCACTGGTCCGGGGCGGCCACACCGTCGTCGTCGAGCAGGGTGCGGGCGTGCTGTCAGGTTATACGGATGCGCAGTACACGGCGGCCGGGGCAACCATCGCGGGCGATGCTGCCGCGACCTATGGTGAAGCGGAACTGATTATCAAGGTCAAGGAACCGGTGGAATCCGACCTGGCACTGCTGCGCGAAGATCACACACTGTTTTCCTTTCTGCATCTTGCGCCGGCTCCGGAACTCACCGCCAGGCTGCAGTCCATCGGACTGACGGCCATCGGCTTCGAAACGGTGGCCACGGCGAGCGGCGATCTGCCGTTGCTGGCGCCGATGAGTGATATAGCCGGGCGTATCGCCACCCAGGTTGGCACTCACCTGCTGCACCGGCCACAGGGAGGCAAGGGCATATTACTGGGTGGCCTGCCCGGTACCCGGCGTGGCCGCGTGCTGGTCATTGGTGCGGGCCATGCCGGTGGCAACGCCGCGGCCATGGCTGCGGCCATCGGTGCCGATGTCACCGTGTTCGATGTGCGCCGTGAACGCCTTGCCGACATGCGCCAGGCAGGGGCGAACATCACCACCCTGTATCCCTACCCGGACAGCATTGCAAAGAAAGTGGCGCATGCGGACCTGCTGATTGCGGCGGCACTGCGCCCCGGCAGCCTGTCGCCGCACATCGTTACACGCGACATGGTCGAGACCATGCAACCGGGCAGCGTGATCGTGGATATTTCAGTCGATCAGGGTGGCTGTGTGGAGACCACCCGGCCCAGGACGTATGAACAACCGACCTACGTGGAGCTGGACATCGTGCATTTCTGCGTCACCAATATGCCGGGCGCGGTACCGCACACGGCCTCGCAGGCCCTGTCCGCCGCGCTATTACCCTATGTCGAGCGACTGGCGCGGCCGGACTGGCGCGAGGATCGTCCGCTGCAGCAGGCGATCAACGTGCAGGGCGGGGAGGTGGTCCATCCCGCCCTCAAGGAAGCACTTGATTGATAGTCAAAAAAGCGAATAGAATCCAGCGATTGGCGAAATTACCTGCGAAAGAGGATTATTTTGGCACAGGCACGGCGTAAAAAAGGTAACGGAAAAAACATCACCCACCAGGTCTCGCATGGCCTGCGCGAAGGCGCATTGCTCATTCTCGGCGCCATTGCGATCTTCCTGCTGGTTTCGCTGGTCAGTTACCATCCGGCCGATCCCGGCTGGTCAAACAGCGGCGAAGTGGCCCGTATCAATAATGCCGGCGGCATCATCGGCGCCTGGCTGGCCGATATTCTTCTCTACCTGTTCGGCTATCTGGCCTACCTGCTGCCGATCATGGTCGGCTACAGCGGCTGGCTGGTCTATCGCGGCCACACACCCATGGGTGGTATCGACCTGCACGTGCTGGCGGTGCGCTGGTCCGGCTTTTTGCTGACGGTCGGTGCCGGCTGCGGCCTGGCCTCGATGGAGCCTGGTGCCAGCAACCATTTTCTCCCGGCCGGACCCGGCGGCGTGCTCGGCAGCGTTACCTGGAGCAGCCTGGCGGATGTCGTCAGCCCCGTCGGTGCAACCCTGTTCCTGCTGGCCCTGTTCCTCACCGGCGTGACGCTGTTTACCGGCATCTCCTGGCTGGTGGTAATGGACTTCGTCGGCAAGTACACGCTGCTGGCCTACGACTACCTGTACGAGCTGGCCAGCGCGATTCCCGAACAGCTTGCCGTGCGCAGGGCGCGCAGCGAGCGCGAAGAGGTCATCAAGGCCAGCCAGCAGAAGATCGCCAAACGCAAGCCGGTGCGCATCGAGCCGGTGATCAACAAGCCGAAAACCAGCGACCGCAAGGAGCGCGAGCGGCAGGTGCCCCTGTTCGATCCGCCCGCCGATTCCGAGCTGCCGCCGCTGGCACTGCTCGACGAACCGCGACCGCAAAATGCCGGTTATTCCGAGTCTTCACTCGAGGCCATGTCGCGCCTGGTCGAGATGAAACTGCTGGATTTCAACATCGAGGTCGAGGTCGTCGCCGTCAATCCGGGCCCGGTGATCACCCGCTTCGAGCTCGATCTCGGTCCGGGCGTCAAGGTCAGCCAGATCTCCAATCTTGCCAAGGACATCGCCCGCGCACTGTCCGCGATCAGCGTGCGCGTAGTCGAGGTGATACCCGGCAAGTCCTTCATCGGCCTGGAGATCCCCAACGAGAGCCGCGCCATTATCAGCCTCGGCGAAATCCTCAACACCGACGAATACGAATCCTCCAGCTCGCCGCTGACCCTGGCGCTGGGCAAGGACATCAGCGGGGTACCGGTCGTCGTCGACCTGGCGAAGATGCCGCACCTGCTGGTGGCCGGCACCACCGGTTCGGGCAAGTCGGTCGGCATCAATGCCATGGTGCTGAGCCTGCTGTACAAGACCCTGCCCAAAGATGTCCGGCTGATCATGATCGATCCGAAGATGCTGGAACTGTCCGTCTACGAGGGCATTCCGCACCTGCTGACACCGGTAGTCACCGATATGAACGAGGCCGCCAATGCCCTGCGCTGGTGTGTCGCGGAGATGGAGCGCCGTTACCGGCTGATGGCCGCGCTGGGCGTGCGCAACATCGGTAACTACAACCGCAAGGTGCGGGAGGCGATCGGCGCGGGCGCACCGATACCCGATCCGCTGTTCAAGCCGGAAGAGGCACTGGAAGGGACCGAACACCCGCAACTGCAGCCGCTGCCCTACATCGTCATCATCATCGATGAGCTGGCCGACATGATGATGGTGGTCGGCAAGAAGGTCGAGGAGCTGATTGCCCGTCTCGCACAAAAGGCGCGTGCCTCCGGGGTGCACCTCATCCTGGCCACGCAGCGACCCTCGGTGGATGTCATCACCGGGCTGATCAAGGCCAACATACCGACGCGTATCGCCTTCCAGGTATCCTCCAAGATCGACTCGCGCACCATCCTCGACCAGATGGGTGCGGAACAGCTGCTGGGTCACGGTGACATGCTGTACGTGGCACCCGGCACCAGCGTACCGGTGCGTGTGCATGGTGCATTTGTTTCAGATCAGGAGGTCCACAAGGTTGCCGCGCACCTGAAGGGCCTGTCCGAACCCGAATACATGACCGAGATCCTCGAGGTTTCCAGAGAACCGGTTCCCGGCCTGTCGCCGGCCAATGGCGGCGGCGGTGGCGACGACACCGAGGCGGACCCGCTTTACGACCAGGCCGTCATGATCGTCACACAGACGCGCAAGGCGTCGATCTCGGGCGTGCAGCGCCGGCTCAAGATCGGCTATAACCGCGCGGCACGCATGATTGAACACATGGAGGAGACCGGTGTCGTAGGACCTATGGAGACCAACGGCAGCCGCCAGGTACTGGCACCCTCGCCGCCGGACGCATGATGACCGGCCTCAGACACGCCTTGCTCGCCGGCCTGTTGTGGGCCGCCACCGCAGCGGCCGTTGCGGACGAGATGCCGGCCAGCCTGGCGGATTTCTTTCAGGGACTGGAGACACTGTCCGCCGATTTCAGCCAGCAGGTGGTTGACGGCAACAACCGGGAAATCCAGTCCGCCACCGGACGCATGTGGATCCGGCGCCCCGGCATGTTTCGCTGGGACTACATGGAACCCTACCAGCAACAGCTGGTAGCCGACGGTGAACGGCTGTGGTCGTATGACAAGGACCTCGAACAGGTCACGGTGCAGGCGGCCAGCGAGGTGCTGACGGCCACGCCGGCGATGCTGTTGAGCGGCGAACGCCCCCTGGAAGACGTGTTCGAAATCCACGAGGTTGCCACGCAGCACATCCTGCTGACACCGAAAAACAACGACAGCAATGTCACCGAACTGAGGCTGCAGTTCAACGACGGCGGACTGCAGCGCATCGCGGCAGCGGATACCTTCGGCAACACGACGGTATTCACCTTCACCAATGTCCAGCGCAATCCGCTGCTGGATCGCCAGCTGTTCACGTTCGAACCGCCGGCAGGGGCCGATGTCGTCGGTGAGGCACCGTAACCTGCGGAATGCATAAATCCGACGGCGCCTGGCGACCGCTGGCCGACCGCATGCGTCCGCGCACGCTGGATGCCTTTATCGGCCAGTCGCACATCCTCGGCGAGAACAAGCCGCTGCGCCGGGCACTGGCGGAGGGCAACCTGCATTCCATGGTGCTGTGGGGGCCGCCTGGCACCGGCAAGACCACGCTGGCACGCCTGCTGGCCGACACCACGCAGGCCGAGTTCATGACCCTGTCGGCAGTACTGGCCGGCGTCAAGGACATTCGCAACGCGGTGGCCGCGGCACAGCAGATCCGCGACATGGAAGGGCGCCGGACTGTGCTGTTCATCGACGAGGCGCACCGCTTCAACAAGTCCCAGCAGGATGCCTTCCTGCCGTTTGTCGAGGACGGAACCCTTATCTTCATCGGTGCGACCACGGAGAACCCGTCATTTGAACTGAACAGTGCACTGCTGTCGCGGGCCCGTACCTATGTACTCAAGCGCCTCGAACCGGAGGCGTTGCGCGTGATTATCGACACGGCCCTCGATGACGACGTGCATGGACTGGGTGAAATGCAGCTCGACCTGCCGGATAGCCAGCGTGACCTGCTGGCACAGGCCGCCGACGGTGATGCACGGCGGGCACTGAACCTGCTGGAAATCGCCGCCGACCTGGCGGAAGAGCAGGGGGGCAGGCGGGCTATTCCGGAAAGCGTACTGAACGAGGTCATCAGCGGTGGCAGCCGGCGCTTCGACAAGGGTGGCGATGATTTCTATGACCAGATATCCGCGCTGCACAAATCGGTGCGCGGCTCCAGCCCGGACGCAGCATTGTACTGGCTGGTGCGCATGCTGGATGGCGGCTGCGACCCGCTCTATCTTGCCCGGCGCGTAGTGCGCATGGCGTCCGAGGATATCGGTAATGCGGACCCGCGTGCACTGCCCCTGTGCATGAATGCCTGGGACGTGCAGGAACGGCTGGGCAGTCCGGAGGGCGAACTGGCGCTGGCACAGGCCGTGCTGTATCTCGCCTGTGCGCCCAAGAGCAACGCCGTTTACCAGGCTTTCAATACCGTGAA
>JABDRC010000355.1 GCA_013041945.1 Halobacteria archaeon | reverse complement strand
GTCACCAGCGCGGCGCGCAGATCACCGACATCCGGATACCTGGCCAGCAACGCACGCTGCGCGTCGCGATCGCTGTTGGCCATATCAACCCGGTCCTCTGCCCCATGGTAACCATGTCGCTGTGTGTACGCCTGCAGACCCGCTCGCAGTGCCCGGTTGGCGGCACCCTGGCGCTGCGGGTCGATGGTGGTCACCACCTCGAAACCCGAGGTGTAGGCCTCGGGACCGTAACGCTGGACCATCTCGTGGCGGACCATTTCGGCTGCATACGGCGCGCTGGCCACGGTACTGACCTTGTGCAGCCTGGCACCGTCCGGCTCCGCCACAGCCCCGGCATACGTTTCCTCATCGATATAGCCCAGCTGACGCATGCGCCCGAGGACGTAGTTGCGGCGGTGGGTCGCGGCTTCCGGATTGGTGACCGGGTTTACCCGGGAGGGCGCCTTGGGCAGTGCCGCGATCATCGCCATGCGTGCCACCGACAGTTCATCGATATTCTGCCCGTAGTAGGCACGTGCCGCTGCCTGCACGCCGTAGGCCCGCTGGCCGAAGTAAATCTTGTTGAAATACAGCTCGAGAATCTCGTTTTTACTGAGAGAACGCTCGATCCTGAAGGACAGCAGGATCTCGGTCAGCTTGCGCAGGTAGGTCTTTTCACTGGAAAGAAAGTAGTTCCGCGCCACCTGCATGGTGATGGTACTGCCACCCTGGCGCTTCTTGCCGGTACGCGCCAGCTCGATCGCCGCACGCGCCAGCCCGGGGAAATCCACGCCGGAATGACTGAAAAACCGGTCATCCTCCGCCGCCAGGAAGGCCTTGATCATGAGTGGCGGAACCGCGTCAATCGAAACCGGGGTGCGGCGTTTCTCGCCAAATACGGCAATCAGCTTCCAGTCCCGACTGTAGACGCGCAGTGGTTCCTGCAATTGTACATCGCGCAGCTTCTCGATCGAGGGCAGCTGTGGCTCGATCCTTATATATATGACGGCAGCCACCACGGCCGTCAAAAAAATGCCTGTCAGCATCAGGTACAGCAGGAACACCCAGATTCGACGCAGACTCATCGTGATTTACTGTAACCTGTGATCGGGTTCAAAGAACGGACAGTCGGCACATCATAAATTAAGATGCAGCGACGGATTGAGACATTTTTTCTAAACAAAAAGCGTAACCGTCCGATATGCACTAACACAACCTTTGTTTCACATTACACATTAGTTGACAATCAGTTGGCAATGTCCTCTAATGCGGCGAACTACCCATGTTTCACAACAGCGGGTAACTAAAGGGAAAAATTGTGCCATTCGCGCAACTGTTTAAACGGACAACACCACCTCTCATCGGCCTGGACATCAGTTCCACCGCGGTCAAGCTGCTGGAACTGAGTCGTAGCGGCTCGCGCTATCGCGTTGAAAGCTACGCCGTTGAGCCACTTCCACCGAATGCCGTCGTGGAAAAGAACATCACCGATGTCGATGCCGTCGGTGAAGCCGTGCGTCGCGCGGTCAAACGTTCGGGCACACGCTCACGGCATGCCGCGGTTGCGATTGCCGGCTCATCGACCATTACAAAGGTCATACCGATGCCGGCCGGTCTTTCCGAGGATGACATGGAAAGCCAGATCGATGTCGAGGCTGACCAGTACGTCCCCTACCCGCTGGAAGAGGTCAATCTCGATTTCGAGGTCATTGGACCTTCGGAAAAGAATCCGGACACGGTCGACGTGCTGCTGGCCGCCTGTCGCAGCGAGAACGTTGACCTGCGCAACGCCGCCGTCGAGACCGGCGGACTGAACACGCAAATAATGGATGTCGAATCGTTCGCCAGTGAAAATGCCTTTGCGCTGCTGGCCGACCAGCTGCCGGACCAGGGTGCCGGCAAGACCGTTGCGGTCATCGACGTCGGTGCAACCATGACAACACTGAATGTCATGCATGACCTGAAGAGCATCTATACCCGCGACACGGTATTCGGTGGCAAACAGCTCACTGAAGAAATCATGCGTCGCTACGGACTCTCCTATGAAGAGGCCGGTATGGCGAAGCGCCAGGGCGGACTCCCGGAGAACTACATCACCGATGTACTGGAACCGTTCAAGGAAGCGATGACCCAGCAGGCCAGCCGCTCCCTGCAGTTCTTCTACTCGTCCAGCCCGCACAGCAAGGTGGATCACATCGTGCTCGCAGGCGGCAGCGCGTCCATCCCCGGCATGGATGAAATGATCCAGGACAAGCTCGGGGTCGACACAACAATCGCCAACCCGTTTGCGGCAATGTCACTCTCAGCCCGCGTCAAGCCGCAAACGCTGAGCAATGATGCGCCGGCTTTGCTGATCGCATGCGGACTGGCACTCAGGAGCTTCGACTGATATGGCACGTATTAACCTGCTCCCGTGGCGCGAAGAACTAAACAAGCAGAAGCAGCGTGAATTCGCATTTCTGTCCGGCGGTTCGGTCGTCATTGCCGCGCTGGTCGTGCTGTTATCACACCTGCATATCAACGGCATGATCGAAAACCAGAATCAGCGCAATGCCTTCCTGCAGAGCGAAATAGATCTGCTGGACAAGCGGATTGGCCGCATCAAGGAACTCGAACACATGAAGGACAACCTGCTGGCCCGAATGAATGTCATTCAGGAGCTGCAGAGCAGCCGGCCGGAGAGCGTTCACCTGATGGACGAACTGGTCAGAACACTACCGGAAGGCGTTTACCTGAATTCATTCAACCAGCGCAACCGCGAACTCAAAATGAACGGTGTTGCCCAGTCCAACGCACGCGTATCCGACTACATGCGCAACATCGAGAGCTCGGACTGGTTCAACGGACCACGACTCGAACAGATCAAGTCTTCAGCGTCCAAGCGTCGCCGCATCGCCAACTTCGAGCTGCGTGGCAAGCAGAAAGCTCCCAAGAAGTCTGACAAGGCAGGTTAATCATGATAGATATCAATGAACTTGACCTGACTAATGTTGCACGCTGGCCCGCTGCCGCCAAGGCGGTCGTTATCCTGTTCCTGATGGGGTGTGTAATTTTCCTGGGCTACTGGTTTCACACCAAGGACCAGTTACTTTCCCTCGAGGATGCAGAAAAGAAAGAGCTCGACCTGAAACAGGTCTTCGAGAAGAAGGCCAAGCTGGCTGTGAATCTTGAAGCCTATGAGAAGCAGCTTGAGGAAATGCGCGAATCATTCGGCGCCATGCTGCGCCAGCTGCCGAACAAGACCGAGGTTGCCGACCTGCTGGTTGATGTATC
>JABDRC010000351.1 GCA_013041945.1 Halobacteria archaeon | reverse complement strand
TGTGCCAGTCCGTGATAGCCGGCAAACCCGCCAAACAGGGTGTAGCCAAACAGCTGCGGCGCAGCAATCGCCACCGCGATGACAACGGCCGCGGTGAGTGCACCGGCCCAAATGAGCAGGTCCGGCTGTGCCCAGGCCAGGCTGGCAACACCCAGCAACAGGCCACCGGCATACACCGAAAGCACATACAGGATCCGCTGCAGGCCGTGATCACCCGTGCGTGCCGCCCAGTAACCGGCAGCAATGGCTACCAGCAGATGGTCCAGCCCGCTTGCCGGGTGCATGAAGCCATCGACCAGCCCCTGGCCTGTATGGACACCACTGTGCGCGGCTGCCAGGGGGGCGGCCAGCAGCGCGGCCAGACCCAGTGCGAGGGATGAAATCGTTCTTGCTTGCATGCTGTACTCCTGCCTTGTGTGCTCCATGTTTATGTGTGTCGCCTGCTAGCGAACCTTGACCTTGATCAGCTCTTCACCGTCCGGGTCCATGACATGCACGGCGCAGGCAATACAGGGATCGAAGCTGTGAATGGTGCGCAAAATCTCGATCGGCTGCTCTGGATCATGCAGCGTGTGGTTGTCCTCCAGTGCCGCCTCGTACGCACCCGGCTGGCCATTCTGGTCACGCGGGCCTGCATTCCAGGTGCTTGGCACCACGGCCTGGTAGTTCTTGATGACCTGGTCCTCGATGACGATCCAGTGCGCCAGTCCGCCACGCGGCGCCTCCATGAAGCCCACACCACGCGCCTCAAGCGGCCAGCTCGCGGGATCCCAGAGTTTTTCGTTAAAGGTCTTGGTGTCACCGGCCTTGATATTGGCGACCAGGTTATCCATCCAGGTCTGCATCATGTCACCGATGATCTTGGTCTCCAGACCACGTGCCGCGGTACGTCCCAGCGTCGAGAAAAGGGCATCGACCGGCACTTCGAGCTTGTTCAGCGTCATGTTGACCAGTTCCTTGGTCTGGTCGTGACCACTGGCATACAGCATCAGTACGCGCGCCAGCGGACCCACCTCCATGGCGTGTCCCTTCCAGCGCGGAGACTTCAGCCAGGAATAGGAATTATCGACATCGAGCTGCTTGTAGGGCGGTTGCGGTCCGGTGTAATTGAGGTTGGTCTCGCCATCATACGGGTGCAGCGGCGCCTCCTTGCCGTCGCCGTAATCGTAGAACGAGTGCGCCACGTACTCCTGGATCTCGTCGGCGGCATTCATATCGACGTCGTGTATGGTCGAGATATCACGATCCAGAATGGCGCCGGACGGGATGAGGAAGCTGGACGGGTCATCCATGCCCTTCTCGGGGAAATCGCCGTAAGTGAGGAAATTGCCCAGCCCCTCGCCACGCGCGCCCCAGTCCTTGTAGAAACTTGCGATCGCCAGCAGGTCCGGAATGTAGACCTGTTCGACGAAGACGTTCATCTTGTTGATGATCTCCTGTATCTGCGCAAGCTTCTTGGCATTAATGGCGGAATCGGAATTCAGGTCGATCGGGCAGGCGACGCCGCCGACGATGAAGTTCGGGTGCGGATTCTTACCGCCGAAGATTGCATGCAGCTTGGCCACGTCACGCTGCCAGCTGAGCGCCTCGAGATAATGGGCAACCGCCATCAGGTTGGCTTCCGGCGGCAGCTTGTAGGCCGGGTGCCCCCAGTACGCCTTTGCGAAAATACCCAGCTGCCCGCCCTCGACGAAGGTTTTCAGCTTCTTCTGCATATCCGAGAAGTAGCCCGGCGAGGACTTGGAATAATTGCTGAGCGACTGCGCCAGGTCCGACGTCGCCCTGGGGTCTGCATTCAGCGCCGACACCACGTCCACCCAGTCGAGTGCATGCAGGTGATAGAAGTGCATGACATGGTCATGGATGTACTGCGCACCGTTCATCAGGTTGCGGATCAGCTGCGCGTTCGGCGGGATGGTGTAATCCAGCGCATTCTCCACCGCGCGAATGGATGCCATGCCATGCACCAGTGTGCAGACACCGCAGATACGCTGGGCAAACGCCCAGGCATCCCGTGGATCGCGCCCCTGCAGGATAATCTCGATGCCACGCACCATGGTGCCTGCCGAATAGGCCTTGGCAATGCGGTCGCCGTCCATCTGCGCTTCGATGCGCAGATGGCCCTCGATGCGCGTAATGGGATCTACAACAACTCGTTCGCTCATAATGGCTGCCTTTTACTCGTTATAGCCCTTTCCCGTCGGGAGAGGGGACTCAGCAATTCATATGGTTATCATTTTTCATCCGCGAGATGTTCCGCGATCAATTCGGTCAGGCTCAGCACCGGGATTTCCATGCCGTATTCCTCGAGACCATCCTCGAGATGAATGCGGCAGTTGGAACAGGCCGACACGATGGCATCGGGTTTGACCTTGTCGAGCTGTGCCTTCTTGCGCTTGAATACCGTCAGGCGCAGATCGTCAGCCCGTTCGTTTGAACTGACACCGCCACCCGCCCCGCAACACCAGTTCAGGGTGCCGGTTTCCGGCATCTCGGCCATATTCTCCGCAACCATACCCAGCAGGCGACGCGGCTGCTCGACCACACCACCTCGGCGCGAGATCTGGCAGGGATCGTGGTAAGTCAGGCGCTGAACTTCCTTGTCGGATATCTTCAGCCGCCCCTGCGCACGCAATTCATCCAGCAGCTCCAGTATGTGCACCACCTTGAAGTCGAAAGGCTTGCCGACCAGGTTCGGGCCTTCCCAGCGAATCGCCATATAGGCGTGGCCGCATTCGGGGCTGATGACATTCTTCACCTTGAGCTTGCCGGCCGCATCGACAATGCGCTGGACCAGTTCGGCGGCGATTTCCGATACGCCGATCTGGATACCGCTGTTGGTTGCCTCGAAGGATTCAGAGGAAATGGTCCAGGAAAGGCCGGCTTGTTTGAATATCTTGCTGACGGCGCCGATGAATTCCGGGAAATTCATGATTTCCATGGACGACAGCAGCAGCATGTAGTCGGCATTCTCGACATCGACCGGTACCGGGATACCGGTCTCCTGTTCGGCATGACGCAACTGCGCCTGCAAGGCCGGCAGTTTGACGCCCATCGGACTGCCAGCGCGCAGCGCGCGCCCGGTGGCGCCAACCAGGCCTTCCGGCGCATGGCCGGCGATGGCCATGCC
>JABDRC010000347.1 GCA_013041945.1 Halobacteria archaeon | reverse complement strand
CGATATGGCTGATCAAAGTAGTATTTTCAATACTGTGTAGTGACTCACCCGTTGGGTGAACGTCAAATACGGCATAACTTTTCGAATAATCATAGAGTTGACTAGAAGTAATAGCGATCAACTGCGGAATCTAGGTTAATACACTAAAGAACAGATGACGAGAAGGCTCGTTATAACATGAAATATTATCCTTCTCCTATTGTTCCGCATGGCGTTCATCAAGGAATATTATGAGGAATGAACATCCTGTTACTGAACATCAAGGTTTTTTTGCCTCAGCTGTCTCGGGTTCGTGAATCACTGCCATGCTTGCCTTGTATAAACGCTGGCGTCGCAACCGTTATCTGCGCGACCACCTTGTCGCCGCGGCTGACTTCTTGCTGGTGCTCAGGCGCATACCTGCCTGTCACGACTTGGACAACATAGCGCAAGACCGGCTGCGCCGTCTGGCGACGCTGTTCCTGCGTGAGAAGGTTTTCCACGCAGTGGGTGATACCGAAGTGGATCCGCAGGATCAGCTGCTCATTGCCGTGAATGCCTGCCTGCCGATACTGAACCTCGGCATCGACGCGTATGACAGCTGGGTTACCGTAGTCGTTTACCCGGACGAATTCCTCGTCGACTACGAGGAAGAGGACGAGGCCGGCGTCGTGCACAGCGGGCGCGACCTGCGCGCCGGGGAGGCTTGGGATCGTGGCCCGCTGGTCATCTCGTTAAGAGACATGCACGCTCAGTCCGAGTGGGAAGGCTACAACGTGGTGATCCACGAATGTGCACACCAGCTGGACATGCGCAACGGTGGGTCAGACGGCCTCCCACCACTGCACCGCGGCATGTCGGTCAATGACTGGAACGAGGCCTTCACGCATGCCTATGAGGATATGCACGCTCGGATCTCGCGCGACGAGGAAACGCCGCTCGACGGGTACGCGGCCGAATCGCCCGCCGAATGCTTTGCCGTGTTCAGTGAGTACTTCTTCGAAGCGCCTTCGCGCCTGCTTACTGTGTACCCGGCGGTGTACGACCAGCTGGCCCAGTTCTACCGGCAGGATCCCGCAGCGGGCGCGGAACAACGGGGCGTTCGCAGTTGAGCTGTAGAGACGGATGTTGCCAGACCGCCAAGACGCCCCTTTTTTCAATGCCGATCAGCAGGTTCATATGCCGCCTCAATGGACCGATCACGCCTGTGGCGAACCTCAACCCATCGATGGCATGGACCGGGTTTCACCGGCGCCGAAGCGCACCTGCAGGTCGCGCACGCTCAACAGGATATCCGAACGGCCACTCATACACCCTGCTCCCGGATACGCGGATCGAACGCATCGCGTACGGCATCGGCAAACAGGTTGGCCGCCAGTACCAGCGTAAACATAAACACAAAAGCCGCGATCAACGACCACCACACCACTGGTTCGCGCGCCAGCTCGAGCCGGGCGCCGTTGATCATATTGCCCCAACTGACGGTCGAGGGATCCACACCCACGCCGACATACGACAGCACCGCCTCCGCCAGCACCAGGCCGCTGAAATCCAGCACCACGATGATCAGCACGATGTGCAGCACATTGGGTAATACGTGCCGGCCCAGGATCGTAAAATTGCCGACGCCGAACGCGGTCGCGGCCTGGATATAGTCCATTTCGCGCAGCTTTAGCGTCTCTGCCCGCAACAGGCGACACAGGCCGGTCCAGCTGGTGATACCGAGAATCACACACAAGGCCAGCAAACGCAGGTCAGCCCGATCGATCGCGGTCTCGAACAGTTCCGGATGGTTCGCGATATACACTTGAATAGAGAGTATCGCGGCGGCGATCAACAACACGCCGGGGATCGAGCTCAGCGTGGTGTATAGGTACTGAATGACATCATCCACCCAACCGCGAAAGTAGCCGGCCATGATGCCTAGCAGGATCGCAAACGGCAGCATCACCAGTGTGGTCAAGGTACCGATCACCAGGCCGGTGCGGATGCTTTTCACCGCCAGATAAAGTACATCCGTGCCGACCTTATCGGTGCCGAGCACATGGTAACTGCCACTCAATAGCAGGACCGTGGTCACCAGCACAATCAGCAATGTCGTGCTCAACAGAACCGCACGCCAGGGGATATCGGTCTGACCACGCCGCACTAATCGCACCATGGCTGCAACGTTTGTGTTGCGCCGAATCGACAGCAAGAGTATGAAGCCAAAGCTCACGCACAGCGAAAGCACCAGGCCCAGCAGCGTGCCGATACCCGTCTTCAACAAGAGATCCGGTCCGATTTGGCTGTCGGGATCATCCAGATGCGCACCGCCATAAAGCAGGCGCGGATAGATTCGGACCTGTTGGCCATTCGGAAGCGTCACGCTCTCCTTCGCATGGAGGTGCGTTGCAAACGGGGCGGAGTAACTTTTTTCTTCGTGCTCACGCAAATGGATCAACAAGCGATCGAGTAGACTGTATACCTCTACCGAAAAATGCACCTGCGCCTCAGCGTCGGCAGTGGCCAACGGTTTGCGATAATGGACCGAATCGAGCAAGCCGACGATGACAAAACTGCACAGCACCACCAAGGCGATCATCGCGCGGCGCTGCCGAAACACCTGCAGCCAGGGCTGCCGCAAGTGCTCGCGGGTACGTACGTAGGCAATTAACATCAGGATGCCGGCGACCAGCACAAAGATCAGTCGATCGGTCCAGAGGAAGACCGCCTTGACCCCGAACAACGGCGGTAGCAGCAACAACAGCAATAATAAACCGAGCACGGCTAACAACGGCTTGAACCAGAATTGATGGAACAAAGTACTCATGATTCAACTCAACCGAATCCGGGGATCGACCAGGGTGTAGGAAATATCGGTCAGGATCAGACCGATGATGTAGAGCACGGATCCCAAAAACACCATTGCGCGCACGATGGCGAAATCCTGCGCTTGAATCGCATCGATGGTGTAACTGCCGAGGCCGGGAATGCCGAAAAACGACTCGGTCAACAGACTGCCCAGGAATAGTAACGGGATTACCACGACGACCCCGGTCAGTATCGGAATCATCGCGTTCTTCAACACGTGCCGGAACAACACGCGCAATTCGGACAGACCTTTGGCGCGCGCGGTGCGCACGTAGTCCTTGTTGATCTCTTCCAGGAAAATGGTGCGGTACCAGCGCGAGCCGGCACCGATGCCGCCAATAACGCCGATAATCACCGGTAACACCAGGAACTTGAAACTGTTGATAC
>JABDRC010000345.1 GCA_013041945.1 Halobacteria archaeon | reverse complement strand
ATTTATCCTGCGCATCAACACCTACCGCAATCACGGCTATTTTGAACCGCACGAAGCGGACGAACTGGCAAAGAGCGTCAGCAAGAAGCCCACCCCGTATGCCCAGGAAATTCTCAGGCGGTTTGTCGAGACGTATCGCCACTGAGCATACCGCACATCCAGACTGCTGCCAGCTCCGCCCCAGGGAATACCAGCCAGATGAAAACGAACGAGACATCAGGAATTCATGGTCTCCCCCCTGTTATTCAAGAATAAAAATGTATCCGACCACTTTACTGCTTTACTAGGAGGACTACTGCATGAGGGAAAAAATATATCCGGGCCCTTTAACTACTCCCATGATACTTGCAAGCATACTGACGGCAATACTCCTTTGGACGGCAGGCTGCACAGCGGGAAGGACATACACATTGATCACCATTGCAGACGCGCGATCCCAACCTGCTCAGGTCATTGATGTCGGCGACGCCGGTGACTCGCCAGGCGACTTGCTGGTATTCGACCAGCCGCTGCGTGATGTCGACATGCAGGAAATCGGCACGAACAGCGGCGTATGCATACGTACACGCCCCGCACACAGCTTCCAATGTCAGTGGACCTTAACCCTTGAAAACGGAACAATCACGGTTGCAGGACGCGAGTTCGACACAGGCACCTCGCTGATCAGCATCATCGGCGGCACCGGAGATTACGCAGGCATAAGCGGTGTGATGGAATCCACCAACAACAATGACGGGACATTCACACAGACACTGCGGTATAAACACAAATAAAAATTAACCGGTGTCAAAGAATCATGCTTATTGCCGGCATGAGGAAAAATGCCTTTTCGCACTTGTTATTTCTATTAATGCCGTAAACCAGACGAATCAATCGGGTCTTGCCCCATTGATTGTCGGCAAGACAGATACGCCTTATGATTGATGGATCAATCGAATCCGACCCTGCTGATACACAGGAAAGCCCGCTCATGTCCCTGGATGCCGCCTACGACCTTCTGAACGATTCTCTCATTCACTTCCGTGGCGAGCCCGTCGGAACCGCCGCTGCCTGTGACCCCAACCCGGTAGCGGCCAACTACACCGAGTGCTTCGTGCGCGACTTCGTGCCTTCCGCCCTGGTCTTTCTGATGCGCGGTCAGCCGGCGATCGTGCGTAACTTCCTGACTACAGTGATGCAACTGCGCGGCCAGCAGCCGGTGCTGGATGGCCATGTACGCTCCAGCGGCCTGATGCCTGCCAGCTTCCGGGTGAAGGTCAACAATGGCGAGGAAAAACTCGAAGCGGATTTCGGGGAGCGGGCCATCGGTCGGGTCATCCCGGTCGACTCGGCCATGTGGTGGATGTTCCTGCTGCGCGCCTATGTCGCAACCACGGGCGACTGGGATTATGTAAAAAACGACGAGGTGCAGACCTGCATGCGGGAGGTTCTTGAACTGTATCTGCGCGAGCGCTTCGAATCGGACCCGACACTGCTGGTCCCGGACGGCTCGTTCATGATCGACCGCCGTATGGGGGTCTATGGCCACCCGCTGGAAATCCAGGCCCTTTTCTACGGCATGCTGCTCAGCGCCAGGCAGCTGCTGAGCTGCAGCGGCCCGGAATCGTCCCTGCTGGAGAACCTGGATATCCGCATCCGCGGCCTGCGCAGATACGTGCGCCGCCATTACTGGGTGGACCGGGAGCGGTTGAACGAGATCCACCGCTTTCAGGCGGAGGAGTTCGGGATCGATGCCGCCAATGTGTTGAACGTCTACCCGGAGAGCATACCCGACTGGATGGACGGCTGGCTGGACATGCACTCGGGCTACCTGGTGGGCAACCAGGGTCCGGGGCGGGTCGATTTCCGCTTTTTCACCCAGGGCAACCTGCTGGCTATTTTATTTGACCTGGCAACGCCCACGGAATCCAGTGAGATCATGAGCCTGTTCGAGCTGCACTGGGACGAGCTCGTCGGTGAAATGCCACTGAAGATTGCCTATCCGGCCATGACCGGCAGGGAGTGGATGCTGTTGACCGGGAGCGACCCCAAGAATGTACCCTGGTCATATCACAACGGCGGCAACTGGCCGGTGTTGATCTGGCCTTTCGTTGGTGCCGCGCTGCGCACCGGACACTCCGATATGGCTGAGCGCGCGCTCAAGCTGCTGGACGAACGTATCGAGGCAGACAGATGGCCCGAGTACTACGATGGCAAACGCGGCGGCCTGATCGGGCGCCGGGCCAATTTTTTCCAGGTCTGGTCCGTAACCGGACTGATCGTGGCCCGGGAGATACTCGAGAACCAGGACAGTCGCGCATTATTTGACCGTTGTACCCG
>JABDRC010000338.1 GCA_013041945.1 Halobacteria archaeon | reverse complement strand
CCCTCCAGCAGCGCCGGTATCTGCCGCACGATCAGCTGTTCCCTGCCCTGGCGGTCGATCTCCAGGCCCAGTTCGGCGAACCACTGCCGGTGCGTTTCGCACAGCTCGGCCTCGCGCACGCTGACATCGAGCGGCAACGGTACCAGCAGCGGCTGCGCGCGAATGCCTTCACCCGCGCGCGCGGATTTGAGGTGTTCGTAGGTGATCCGCTCATGTGCCGCATGCATGTCGACCAGCACCAGCCCGTCACGATTTTGCGCAACAATGTACACGCCGTGCAGCTGCGCCAGGGCATGTCCCAGCGGATATTCCTCCAGCGCGCTGTCGTCCGCGACCGGCTGCGGTTCGACCTGCAGCGGCGGATGCAGATCAGCGTAACGCTGCACCTGCTCCCGCACGTCCAGCCGCATGGGCTGCTGGCGGACCGCGCCGCCGCCCGCCGCGCCCGTCAGCTGCAGGGCATCCAGCGCGCGCACCGGCTGCGGGGCCGCGGGGGCCGTGGCCGGCCGGACCTCGGCCAGCACCTCGTGCAGGGTGCGAAACAGGTAGTCGTGCACCAGGCGGCTGTCGCGAAAGCGCACCTCGTGCTTGGTCGGGTGGGCATTGACGTCGACGGTGGTCGGATCGATGCTGAAAAACAGGACATAGGCCGGGTGGCGGCCGTGAAACAGTACATCCTGGTAAGCCTGCCGGATCGCGTGCGTGACCGTCCTGTCACGCACCATGCGGTTGTTGACGTAAAAAAACTGCAGGTCCGGCTGGCTGCGGGAAAACGTCGGTTGCGCCACCCAGCCATGCAGCGCGAGTCCCGCGGCCGCGTGCTCGATGCGAATGGCCTGCTCCATGAAGCCCTTGCCGCACAATTCGGCCACGCGGCGCTCCTGCTGCGCGAGGTCGGTTGCGGGCGGCAGGTGGAACACGGGCCGCTGGTTGTGCGTGAGCCTGACGGAGACCGGAAAACAGCTCAGCGCGATGCGCCGCACGACGTTTTCGATGTGCTTGAATTCCGTGGTATCCGTCCGCATGAACTTGCGGCGTGCCGGCGTATTGAAGAACAGGTCACGGACGTCGACCGTGGTCCCCGCGGGGTGCGCGGCCGGTGCTGCACTGAAGGCGCGGTCAGACCCGTCACCCTGCACCGTCCAGCCGGTCGCACCACTGCGCGCACAGGAACTCAGCTGCAGCCGGGAGACGGAGGCGATGCTGGGCAGGGCCTCGCCACGAAAGCCGAGACTGCCGACCCGCTCGAGGTCCTCCAGCGAGGCGATCTTGCTGGTGGCATGGCGCGACAGTGCCAGCGGCAGTTCGCCCTGGTCGATACCGACGCCGTCATCCCGCACGCGGATGCGCTGTTTGCCGCCCTGCTCGATATCGATCTCGATCACACCGGCATCGGCATCCAGGCTGTTCTCCAGCAACTCCTTGACCACCGAGGCCGGCCGCTCGATGACTTCACCGGCAGCAATCTGGTTGATCAGCTGGGTTGGCAGGACCTGGATGGGCATGCGGGCATGATACCGCCCGGCCCGGTCACAGAATAGCGAGAATTACGTCAGCTGCCGCGAGTCGGCGGAATACGCAGCTTGTCTCCGACCCTTACGGTGTCGGATTTCAGGTCGTTAAAGCCGCGCAGGGTATTCAGGCTGACCTGGTGGCGCAAGGCGATGTGGCTGAGGGTGTCGCCGCTCTTGACCACGTACTGGCGCGTCAGACCGTGTGTGCCCGGCGGCCGGTGTGTACCGAAATAATCGCGTATGCCGCGCAGCATGGCACGCGCCAGCTTCTGCTGGTGCTTCTGGCTGCGCAGCCGCTTCTCCTCGCTGGGATTGGTGATGAAGGCCGTCTCGACCAGGATCGACGGGATATCGGGCGACTTGAGCACCAGGAAGCCGGCCTGCTGGACCGACTGCTTGTGGGTCTTGCCGATGCGTTTGAGTTCGCCCAGCATGTTTTCGGCCATTTCGAAACTGGCCTCGAGGGTCGCGGTCTGGGACAGGTCGAGCAGTACCTCGCGCAACAGTTCATCCTTGTCGTCGAGACTTACGCCACCGGCCAGGTCAGCGGCATTCTCCTTGGCCGCCAGCACGCGCGCCATTTCGGACGAGGCGCCGCGTCGCGACAGCACGTAGACCGACGAACCGCTGGCGCGACGGTCACGAAAGCCGTCGGCATGAATGGAAATGAACAGGTCGGCGCCATGCTTGCGCGCCTTGTCGATCCGCTTGCGCAGGCCGATGTAGTAGTCACCCTCGCGCACCATCACCGGGCGCATGCCGGGCTCTGCCTCGATCAGCTTCGCCAGCCGCCTGGCAATCGACATCACGACATCCTTTTCACGCGTGCCGTGGCGGCCGACCGCACCCGGGTCGTCGCCGCCATGGCCGGCATCGATAGCGATGACCAGGTCACGCAGCACGGCCGGCTTGGTGGCCACCACTTTCTTCAGGGCGGCCTGGGAATCGGACTCGTACAGGTCAACCACCAGGCGATGGCCGTAGCGGTCGTTCGGACTGAGATTGAAGCTGCGCGGTTTAACGGTCTGCTTGAGATCGAGCACGATGCGCAGTACACCCGGCTTGTTGATCGCGGTACGCACGCCCTTCACCAGGCCACCGACGGCCGCGGCGGTCTGCAATGTCTCGGCAGCCGCAGCCGCCTGCACATCGATGACCAGCCGGTCGGGATTCGGCAGGGAAAAGAGTTCGTGGCTGACCGGTCCGCTGGTATCGAACACGACGCGGGTGTGATCCGGCGCCGCCCACAGGCGCATACCCTTGAATTCCGTCGCGGCCTGCACCGCAGAGATGGCTGCGAGCCAGACAAACAATCCTGTGAGTAGCCGTTTCACGTAGCTGGTTGCCCCAATACCCTTCTGGTTTTTGTGGATTCTAGCCATAACCCGCAGTGGATTGCAAGAAATACCGTTAAAACTCTTCAGGATAGACGTCAAATCTGTGACTGCGCAGAGATAACCGTCCTAACGGGTTCAATCATAGGGATTCCAGTATGCCCAACATATGGTGCCCCAGGGCGGTTCGAGGCTGCACATTTGCCACCCGACCCGCGTTGTGGTGGTCGAGCGCGATCACCAGATCCGGTGGCGGCAGCTGGTTTGCGCCCCGTTCCGGCCACTCGATCAACAGCAACGATGTCTCCGCCAGCAGGTCGCGCAGCCCCAGCCATTCCAGCTCCTCCGGGTCTGACAGCCGGTACAAATCCAGGTGGTAAATGACCTCCTCACCCAGCCGGTAGGGTTCGACCAGGGTATAGGTGGGACTCTTGACCTTGCCCGGGTAACCACGCCCGTGCAGGATCGCGCGCGCCAGCGCGGTCTTGCCCGCACCCAGGTCGCCCTCGAGATAGACAACGCCGTGCTGCATCCCCGCTGCCAGCTGCCGGCCGAGCGTCTCGGTCGCCTGCGCGTCCGCCAGTTCGAGCCGCATCATTCAGTCACGCAGGAGACCGGGCAGTTCGGCAATCAGGTCGCGCGCCAGCCGGCCGCGCTCCCCCTGACGCGAGGCGCGATCACCGGCGGCACCGTGCAGCGTAACGGCGGCACGCGCAGCGTCCGCCAGCGGCAGGCCCTGCGCCACCAGCGCACCGGCGATCCCGCTGAGTACATCACCCGTGCCGGCAGTCGCCATGCCCGGATTACCCGTGCTACAGATAACCGGCAATGCCGCCTCGGCACACACCAGCGTACCGGCGCCCTTCAACACCACGGTGCCGCCCCAGCGGGCCTGCAATGCCTGCACGGCCGCCAGCCGGTCCTGCTGGATAGCGGCAATGGTGCAGTCCAGCAAACGCGATGCCTCACCCGGGTGCGGCGTCAGTATCCAGTTGCCGCGCGCCAGCGGCTCACCGGCCAGCAGGTTCAGCGCATCGGCATCCAGCACCAGCGGCAGCGGGGATTCCAGCACTGCCGACAACAGGCCCTGCGCCCAGGCTGACCGGCCCAGGCCGGGCCCGGCGACCACCACGGTGGTCCTGGCCAGCAAGCCCTTCAGCTCCGCGGCGGTTTCGACACCGTGGCACATCAGTTCCGGGCAGGCCGCGGCCAGGCTGGCCGCATGTGCACTGCGGGTGGCCAGGCTGACGCGGCCCGCGCCGCTGCGCAGCGCCGCTTCACCGGCCAGGCGCGCGGCGCCGTTCATGCCGTGATCGCCGCCCACAACCAGCACGTGGCCGAAATTTCCCTTGTGTGCGGTGCGGCGGCGCGGCGCATCGAACGGGTTTGGCCGCAGCCCGTCATCCAGCATCGCGCAGGGCGCAACCTGCCGGTACACCTCGTCGGGGACACCGAGATCGTCAAACACGATCTCGCCGCAGCAGGCAGGACCCTCGCCGGTATACAGGCCGGGCTTGCGGCCGATGAAGGTCACGGTCAGGTCGGCATGGATAACGCTGCCTTCGACATGGCCGCTGTCGGCCAGCAGGCCGCTCGGTATGTCGAGGGCAATAATCGGCACACGCGCCGCGTTGGCCGCGTCGACCACCTCGCGCCACTGCCCCGCCAGCGCGCCGGCAAAACCGGTACCGAGCAACGCATCGACGATGACGTCGGCCGTGACCCGCGTGTCTGCCGTCAGCGGCTCGATTTTCCCGCCCGCCGCCAGCCAGTCGGCATGCGCGGTCGCGGCATCGCCCGTCGACCTGTCCGGCTCGCCCGGTTGCAGCACACGCACCTGGCAGCCGGCCTTGTGTGCCAGGCGTGCCAGCACCAGGCCGTCACCGCCGTTGTTGCCAGCGCCGCACAGCACCAGCAGCTGACGCGCATCGGGCCAGCGCGCCTGCAGGGCGGTCCACGCCGCCGTCGCGGCGCGTGTCATCAGGGTATAGCCGGGAATGCCGGCCTCCTCGATGGCATGGCGGTCGAGTGAGCGCATCTGTTCCGCGCGGTACAGCGGGTCATTTTCCCGCGGACGTGATCCGGAGTTCATGCCGGGCCGCCAACTGTGCTGTAATGAATTGTCACATCAGCAACATACCGTGAAGCACACGCACAAATCCAGTCCCCATGACAACGGCGAAACCAACTCCCGATCCAGCCACCCTGGCGGCCGACATCAAGCACTGGGGACAGGCACTCGGCTTCCAGCAGGTCGGCATCTGTCCGGCCCGGCTGGATGCAGACGAGACACACCTGCTGAACTGGCTGGCGGCCGGGCGTCATGGCGAGATGGACTACATGGCGCGTCACGGCACACGCCGCAGCCGACCCGCAGACCTGGTGCCCGGCACGACCACCGTCATCTCGGTACGCATGGACTACTGGCCGGGCGCGGCACGCGCGGCTGATGAAGTCATGCACGACCCGGCGCTGGCCTACCTGTCGCGCTATGCGCTCGGCCGCGACTATCACAAGGTACTGCGCAAGCGATTGCAAAAACTGGCCGAACGCATCAGCGCAGCGGTCGGCGCATTCGGCTACCGCGCCTTCACCGACAGCGCGCCGGTACTGGAAAAGGCACTCGCACGGAATGCCGGACTCGGCTGGATAGGCAAGCACACCAACCTCATCAACGAACGCGCCGGCTCCTGGTTCTTTCTCGGCGAACTCTATACCGACCTCGAACTGCCGTCCGACACCCCGGCCACCGACCATTGCGGCGAGTGCCAGGCATGTATCGATGCCTGCCCGACCGGCGCCATCACGGGACCGCAGCAGCTCGACGCACGCCTGTGTATCTCCTATCTCACCATCGAGTTGCGCGGATCGATCCCGGAACACCTGCGGCCCATGCTCGGTAATCGCATCTACGGGTGCGATGACTGCCAGCTGGTGTGCCCGTGGAACCGCTTTGCACAGGACAGCGGTGAAACCGACTTCCAGCCCCGGCATGCACTGGACAGCAGCGACCTGGTACGTCTGTTTGCCTGGAACGAGGCAGAGTTCGAACGCTGCACACGGGGCAGCGCCATTCACCGCATCGGTCATGAATGCTGGCTGCGCAACATTGCGGTGGCGCTGGGCAACGCCCCCACCACGCAGGCCGTGGTCGAGGCACTCGGAGACCGCGCGCGGCACCCCTCGGCCCTGGTGCGCGAGCATGTCGAGTGGGCATTGCAACAACACGGTGCCTGATACCTGCCAGCCACGGACCCGAGGGAGACCTGCAGGGGAGCTGCGCGCGCCCTGACCTGCCGGTGCAAACACCGGACCACGGCGCTTCGCCATTTCACCGGTAAAGTGTAATCTTGTCAGGGCAGCCGGACATCAGCATACGTTAACGAGAGCGAAACAATGCGCCGCAAGAAGAGAAGCCTGAAAAAGAGGGGCAAGAAGTTCATCCGGGATATTGTGATTCACACACCCGTGATCAATATGACTTTTCTGCTGGTGATGTTATGGATGCTTTTCTCTGCCGGTATCTATTTTGGCGAGCAAGGTGCTGAAGGTACTTCCATAACCTCCTATGGAAAGGCCCTGTACTGGGGGATTGCCGCTTTTTCCACCGCAGGCATCGCTGATATGCCAAAAAGCGGCATAGCGGAATTTATCGGTGCCATTTGGATCATTCTCGGCTCCCTGCTCTTCTTCGGAGCGATTGTGGCCACAGTGACCGCCTACTTTATGCGCCCCTTGCAGCGCCCCTCGAAGCAAATAATCGATACGATTGAATACAACCTGGAGCAACTCGACGACCTGTCCATCGAAGAACTGGAGTTGCTCAAGGAGACCACCGACTCGCTGATTGAACATGTGGAACACCTGAAGTCGGTGCGCGCGAAATAATTCCGGGCCTGATTCCGGCACTGTCATCCCCTTGGGGGCCGGTTGTTGTTCTTTTCCCTTCGAATTGGCCCGGTGATGCCTTCAGATCGTCGCTACTCTAATGCTGATTTAGCGCCAAAAGATAAATAATATTTATAGACATATACTTACAGAGTATAAGTAAATTGCTGGACACTAATATATACTTTAGTATA
>JABDRC010000056.1 GCA_013041945.1 Halobacteria archaeon | reverse complement strand
GTAGACGAGAATGACAGGCTCTGTTTTGTGTGCGTTCACCATTTCCGCAGTATCCTGATATTACTCAATCCATGACATTAGCCAGGCAAACGATCACCGGTGTTATGTGGAATTTCACCGAACAGGTCGGACGGCGGGGAATCAATGTACTTGTCACCCTGTTGCTTGCACATTTTCTGGTGCCCGAGGATTTTGGCCTGGTAGCGGTTACATCGGCCATTATTCTGGTCGCCAGCGGGCTGATGGAGTCGGGATTCAAACAGGCGTTGATCAGGATGGAGCATGCCGGACAGGTTGACTACAACACTGCATTTTTCTCGAATATTGGCCTGGGTGTCGTTGCTTATGCGGGTGTCTTCATGCTGGCGCCGGCAGTTGCCGCTTTCTATGAAGAGCCCAGAATCACTGTACTGATACAGGTTGGGGGAATTCTGATACTGATTAATGCCTTTCAGGTGGTGCAGTATGCAATCCTCAGCAAGGGCATGGATTTCAGGTCGCTGCTTCTGGCAAGCGTCCCGGCAAGTATCGTAGCGGGCGTGCTGGCTGTGTTCTTCGCTTATATCGGTATGGGTGTCTGGGCGCTGCTTGCCCACATGATGCTGTATGCATTGCTGAACAACGTTTTCCTCTGGCGCCGGTCCGACTGGCGCCCGACGCTTGCCGTGAGTCAAGAATCATTCCGGGAAATGTTCGGTTTCGGTTCCAGACTGTTTGTGGCGTCCACCATTGATGTTGTCTTCAGGAACCTGTATGTCGTGGTTATAGCCAAGGTATTTTATGCGACCATAGCCGGCTATTATTTCTTCGCAAGCAAGATAAAGGATCTTATTGTCAGTCAGCTTGTTCATTCAATAATGACCGTTATATATCCCGCATTATCGACGGTGCAGAATGATAACGAGAAGCTGAAAGACGGATTCCGGAAGGTGCTGCGTCTGAGCACATTCATTCTTTTTCCTGCGCTGGCTTTTCTGGCCGCGCTGGCAGAACCGCTGTTTGCCGTGCTGCTGCCGGACAAATGGATGCCTGCCGTCCCGTATTTGCAGATCCTTTGTATTGCGGGTCTGTTGGTCCCGGTGCATTCCACCAACCTGAACATTTTGCAGATAAAGGGCAGATCAGATCTTTTTCTGCGCCTCGAGATTATCAAAAAGGCGATGCTGGTTCTGATTCTTTCAATCAGTCTGCAATTTGGAATATTTGGCGTGCTGGTCGGTCATATCGTCGCATCTGTAGTAGGCTATGTTCCGAACAGTTTTTACTCGGGCAAACTTGTTAATTATCCGGCAAAAGAGCAGCTGGGCGACTTTATGCCCGCCTTGTTTATCGCCGGCGCTGTTGGTGTGGCGACTTACTTCATGGTGGCCATGCTTGACTGGCCTGCATATGTCGAATTGTGCGTGTTGGGTGTGCTTGCGGTAGTACTATATGTTTCCCTCGCCTATGCCTTCAAAATGAAGGCGCTTGCGCTGGCTGCAGATCTGCTGGCGGGCGTGGTGAAAAAAGAGGGATACCAGGCGACCCGCCAGGTATAGCGCAGGAATGACCTGGATTGCGTAATCATCCGGGAAAAATGTACACGAGTGACAGGTAAAGCAGCCGTATCCATGACAGAACCGATCATCTTGTTTTCGTTGCCGCGCTCCGGCTCAACGCTGCTGCAGCGAATCCTGTCGGTCGACAGCAACATATCGACTGTTGCGGAGCCCTGGGTCCTGCTGCCGCATGTCTATGCGCTCAGGGACGAGGGTGTCTTTGCGGAGTATTCGCACAGGTGGTCAAGCCGGGCCCAGGAAGACCTGCTGGGTCGACTGCCCCGGGGCAAACAGGACTACCTGGAGTGCCTGGGGGGCGCAATGACCGCGCTGTATGCAAAGCTGTCCGATGAGGGTGCGCGCTATTTCCTCGACAAGACGCCGCGCTATGCGCTGATTGCGGATGAGGTTGTCAACATGTTCGGGGGCGGGAAGTTCATCTTCCTGTGGAGAAATCCGCTCGCTGTCGTGTCCTCGATGATCGAAACCTGGGGTGACGGCAAGTGGAATATTTACATCTACAAGGTCGACCTGTTTGACGGGCTTGAAAGGCTGATCGATGTCTACCGGGCAAACAGCGAGATAACCCTGGCCGTCCAGTATGAGGCATTGCTGCAGGCGCCGGAACAGGAGCTCGAGCGCGTGATGCATTACCTCGGGCTGGAGCAGGCACCGGCTATGCTGGACGTTCTGCCAGAGACGCGCTTGAGTGGAGTTATGGGTGATCCGACCGGTGTTGAAGCATACCAGTCGGTAAGCACCCACCCCATAGATAAATGGAAGTCCACGATCAATAACCCGTTGCGGCGCAGCTGGTGCCGGCGCTACCTGCAGTGGATCGGGCAGGAGCGCCTCGCTGTGATGGGCTATGACCTGGACGAGCTGCTCGAGGAAATCAATGCCACCCGGACAGACTGGTTATCGCTGTTCGGCGACATCCCGCGATTTGCAGGGGGGGTGATTTATTGCCTGTTCGATGTGCAAATCATCAGACAGAAACTGGCCGGCCTGTCTGACTGGAAACGGATGAAGCGTTACAGTTAACGGTTGCAGGACGCCATCCGCAGAACAGCGTGGCGTATTCCGCGCCGGGGACAACGGTTTGCGTGCTAGCGACGGGTGCGACGCCGGGTATCCGAAATATCCTTGTAATGCAGTGCCGATACCTGCTCGGAGAGAATGCCTATCAGGAAAGTCAGCAGTGAGGACAGGAACAGGATGGCGCTCATGTTTGTCAGGCGGCCCCAGGCAACATAGGTGTATCCGTAATAGATCAGGCCTGCCAGAAGCAGGGCGGCGCTGATCGGCAGGAAAAATCGCATCGGTGAAAACAGGGCGCCGATCTTCAGGATGATTATGAGGAAGCGGAAACCGTCATGGAACAGCCGTATATGGCTCTTGCGATCGCCGCTGCGCTGTCGGGCATGGATGGGCATGTAACCGACCGGCAGACCGGACCTGAAAAACGCCATGGTGCTGGTCGTCGGATAGGAAAACTTGTTCGGCAGCAGGTAAAGGAATTTCTTGAAGTGGCGTGACCGTACTGCACGAAAGCCCGACGTCAGGTCGAGGATCGGGTAACCGGTCATCAGACTTGCCAGCTTGTTGTATAGGGTATTGCCGATCCGCCGGGTCAGTGAGGCATGCGTGTCCATCTGGCGTGCCCCCACGGCCATGTCGTAGCCGTCTTTGATCATTTCGATCAGGCCCCTGATGTCCTCCGGGCGGTGCTGGCCATCCGCGTCCATGAATACCAGGATGTTGCCTGCTGCGTTGCGGGCGCCGGTCTTGATCGCGGCGCCGTTACCCATGGAATAGACATGCCGGATGGTACTTACCCCGTGTGTTGCGCAGACTTCCGCGGTGTCGTCGGTGGAGCCATCGTCGACCACGATGATTTCCTCGTCGGGAAATTCCTTGCGCAGCACGGGCAGCAGCGTCTGCAGGCTTTCCGACTCGTTCTTCGCGGGCAGGATGATGCTTATTTCAGAGGTCATGGACGGTTGCTTTCCGCTACTGCGTTATACGACTGTGAAAATTCGATTCGGCCCCTGTCGATGTCGTCCTGCAACATCCTGAAATCCGCTTCGCTGCTGCCATAGGGCCGCAGCTCCCTGAATTGCTCAAGCCGCCGTTCCGCCTCGTCGAATCTGGCCATGACCATAAGCAAATTGATGAGATTTTTCCAGTGCTGCGGTTCTTCGGGCCGGCGTTCAACGACGCGTTCGAACAGCGCCAGTCCCTCCGGGAATTTGCCGTGCTGGTTGATGATGTAATAGGCATAGACGGTCTTGAGGCGTGTATTCCAGTTCTGCAGTGCGGCGTGAAATATCCGGTCGACCGTCTCGGGTGCCATGTTGCATTTGCCGCCCAGGCATTCCAGAAGGTCCTGCAGGCTGGTCACGTCGGAGGTCGACAGCGGGTAGCGTTCAATGCGGCCGACAATCTCGTCAAAACGTGCGGGGTCGACCTCGCGCTCAAGCAGGTAATCCAGTTTCAGCATGGTGACGTCCGGCATGATGCCGCTGTAATCCAGGACGCTGGCCCTGCCGAGGTATTCGTATGCCTTGTCAACACTCTCTGTATGCCCCTGTAGCGCCAGCCGGGCATGTATCCGACCGGCCGCAAAGACCGCCCGCGGTGATTGCGGGTGATGCCGCGCTTCATAGATGGAATGATCGACATTGTTTGACCATTGTGTGCTGCGCAACCAGGTGGTCGAGGCAAACAGGACCAGCAGGAGCACCGGTCCGGCAACCTGGATCACCGGTGCCAGCCGCCTGGCGGGCAAGCGGATAACCAGGCCGGCAAGGGCCAGGATAATGCCGAATCCGGGCAGGTAATTGCGGTGTTCGTGGACCAGCTCCAGCGGCAGGATGGTCGATTCGAGCAGGTGCCCGCTCAGAAACCAGAGTATGCCGAGGCTGACCAGCGGCAGCCGGCGCCGCAACAGCAGGCCACCGGCCAGCAGGCTACCGAGTAAGACGACTGAATACAGCGTGGCAGGGGGCGATAGCAGCCCCCGGGACAGCTCGAAGTCGTCATGATAAAGACCGAGTTCCTGGACCGTGGGCATCAGGATCATCTGCAGGTAGAAAATCAGCACCCGGGCCTCGGTGAGCAACCGCTCTGCCAGGGTGAAGCTGCGCCCTCCGTACGTGAGGTAGGACTCGTAGTTTGCACCGAAGTACAGGGCGCCGGCCGCCAGTGGCAGGATGATGCAGGCCAGGAAAAAGGCGATGATTTGCCGATCCGCTTTCCCGCTCCGCGTGCGGAAACGGAACAGTGTCAGTTCCAGGACCAGCAGGTAAAGCAGCAGCAGGATGCCGATCTCCTTGCTGAAGATAGACAGCCCGCCAAAGACACACAGGCCGCCGAGAATCAGGGCCAATCCGTGGCGGTCGTCCAGCATGCGGCGACGCCCGGCCATGTACAGGCACAGGGCAATGACCGTGAACAGGCTGGACAGGCTGGTCATGCGTTGCACGATGTACAGGACGGAGGTCAGATTGAGGGGATGGACCAGCCACAGGCCGACAACCGCGACCGGCAGCCAGCGCATGATCCCGGCTGACAGATCGGGCCGGTGCAGTTCGCGGTAACTGCCGGCGATTTGCCGGGTGAGCAGGTACAGGCCCAGCCCGGTCAGCAGGTGGATAACGAGATTGATGAGCTTGTATGAATACGGATCAATGCCGAAGAAGTAGCGGTTAAGGGCGAAGCTGGCCATGCTCACCGGTCTGCGCAGCTCGCCGGCCTGCGCCGAGAAGGCCGCCTTGCGGAGTGTGTCCGCATCCAGCGACTCGATTTCCATTGCCTTGTTGCCCAGCAGGTTGGTGGTATCGTCGAACAGGTAGTCGCCGCTCAGGCCCGGGAAATAGACAGCTGCCGCCAGCAGGCAGCAGAGCAGGAATGCCGCGTTCGGGCCGAGGTGCAGGTGGCGGGTCATGTCCTTACCGGTGGTGTCGGGTGTGTCATTGAGAACTTGTATCGGCAGGAAGGCGAAATATAACATAGCCGTTTATGCGGGCGTCCGGGCTACTGCCGGCACAAAAAGAAACGCCCCGCGGGGCGGGGCGTTTCAGGCTTGCAGGTAAGTATCTTAACGGCAGTTGGCCGGACGATACTTGACCAGGACGTTGCCGCCCTGGCAGTTCCACTGGACCGAACCACCACTGCTGGTATCAGGCGTGATAATGATGTTATTACCACCCTGGTTCGGGGTGCCGCCGACGGCCGGCTTGTAGGCAACGGTGATATCTCCGTTGGAAACAGACACAGACGACACATAGGTGCCCTGGATACTGTCAGGCTGCGGCAGACCGTAGCTGGCCTGGCCGGCCGGCATGGTGCCCAGTGAGTCATAGACCTCGGAGACGGCCAGCTTGGCGGCGCCGGCCAGGTTCAGGCCTTCAGCAACCTTGGAGCGGACCGTGTAGTCCTGATAGGCAGGGATCGCGATAGCGGCCAGGATGCCGATAATGGCGATCACGATCATGAGTTCGATCAGTGTAAAACCTTTTTGCTGTTTCATGGTTAATCCTCTTGGTTCAATCGATGATGCTTGGTTGTGGTCGCCCGACACCGGGTTACCTGACAGCCTTGGTATCGGACAATTGCCCGGTTTCTTTGGCTGAATATTGACATTCACATTACGTGCCAACTTTTTGTCGCTTCGGACTTCAAGCGGCGAGTGTGCGTAATGTGCGCTACAAGTGCATAATAAGCAAGAGAAAATTTGTAAAACTCGGTAAACCCGCAATGACAGGGGTGGTAGGATTATACGGATTGTTCGCCCTGCCACCGTCAATTTTTTGAGAACTGGCGCACATTCTGGGTCATAAAGTGACGCATTGCGTCACCTTGTGGTTCGACCTGACACGGAATGACACCCCGCCTACTCGAGGCCGAGCTTTTTCAGGCGATAGCGCAGGGCGCGGAAGGTGATGCCGAGCTGTTTGGCCGCCGCCGTCTTGTTATAGCGGGTCTGTTCCAGCGCCTTGATCAGTGCGTCCTTCTCGATGTTATCCATATAGGTATCGAGCGGGACCTCGCCCGGTGTGAGGGCGGCTGCCGGGTCGCTCGCCTTGTCCTGCGTCGGCAGGTTGAGATCCTCGCGGGTCACGGTACTGCCCTCGCACAGCGTGGTTGCGCGCTCCAGGATGTTTTCCAGTTCCCGGACATTGCCGGGAAAGTCGTAATCACCGAGCGCCTCCATGGCGTCGTCGGACAGTTCCAGGCCCGGCCGGCTGTTTTGCTGCGCCAGCTTGTCCAGGCAGTGGCTGGCCAGCATCCGGATATCCTCGCGGCGGTCGCGCAGCGGCGGCACCTCGAGCTGAATGACGTTCAGACGGTAATACAGGTCCTGGCGGAACTCGCCGGCCTCGACCAGTTCGCCCAGTTCCCGGTGCGTGGCGGAGAGGATGCGGACGTCTGTCGGAATCTCCTGCTGGGCACCGACCGGCCGCACGGCCTTCTCCTGGATGGCGCGCAGCAACTTCACCTGCATGTGCAAGGGCAACTCCGCGACCTCGTCGAGGAACAGGGTGCCGCCCTCGGCGACCTGGAACAGGCCGTCCTTGTCACCGACCGCGCCGGTGAAGCTGCCCTTTTTATGTCCGAAGAACTCGCTTTCCATCAGCTCGGCCGGTATGGCACCGCAGTTCACTGGTACGAACGGCCGGTCGACGCGCGGCCCCTTGTCATGGATGAGCCGGGCGACCAGTTCCTTGCCGGTGCCGGATTCGCCCCATATATAGATAGGTGCCTGGCTGCGGGAAAGTTTCTCGACGGTCGAGCGGATATCGCGCATGGCTTCCGATTCGCCGAGCAGCGTATTGCGACTGCGCCGCTCACGCTGCGAGGAGTCGTCCGTCAGCAGCAGGACACTGTTCACCAGGTTGCGCAAGACGTTGAGATTGACGGGTTTCGATACAAAGTCGAAGGCACCGGCCTTGAGTGCCTCCACGGCCGATTCCATGCTGCCATACGCCGTGATAACCGCGACCGGCAGCTCCGGTGAATGCTGCTGGATATGACGCACCAGGTCGATGCCGTCGCCATCGGGCAGCCGCATGTCTGTCAGGCAGATGTCGAAGCTGTTTTCCTCGAGCAGACTGCGGGCGTCGGCCAGGTTGGCTGCGCTGCGCGTATCGATATCCATGCGGCCCAGTGTGAGTTCAAGCAACTCGCGGATATCGGGTTCGTCGTCGACGATGAGTGCTCGGTGAGTCGCCATGATTCCTCAGACCAGGGCAGAGACCGGCAGTTGCAGCGATTCCGGGAAGGTCAGTCGAAAGCAGCTATTGGCACCCTGCGCAAGGTACTCGAGACGGGTATTGTTGCTTTCGCAGATCTCGCGCGCGATAAACAGTCCAAGGCCCGTGCCGCTGGTGCGGGTGGTAAAGAACGGTTCAAAGATCTTGTCTGCCATATCGGGTGAAATGCCGGGCCCGTTGTCGATGATATCAAGATAGGGTGTTTCATCCGGTGCCAGCCGTCCGGCAACCAGCCTGAGTCTAACATCTTCGCCCGCGCCGGCGTGCTGCATCGCATTCTGGCTGATGTTCCAGACCACCTGGTGCAACAGGCTGGGATCCATGTGTATTTCCACATCAGCCGGGTGCGCGCTGTAGCTGATCTGTGCGGCGGTGCAGTTGCCGCTGTCCGAAAATTCCCCGACGAACTTTTGCAGCCATTCGTCAAGCAGTATCGTCTGCGGGATCGATTGCACCTGACGTGAAAGTTGCAGGATATTCTGCACAATGGCGTTCACCCTGCCGGCGTTGTCATCGATGATGGACATCAGCCTGCGGTCCTCTTCGCGCAGTGAATTTTCCTCGTTCAGCAGCTGTGCGGCATGACTGACAGCGCCCAGCGGATTCCTGATTTCATGTGCGATACTGGCTGTCAGCCGGCCCAGTGAGGCGAGCTTGATCTGTTGTGTCTGGCTGATAATGGCTGCGGTATCCTCGAGGAAGATCAATGCGCCCGTTCCTTCATCCGTTGACAGTTGCGTGAAGTGGGGCAGTACGCTGTCTGTTTCGCTGCCGAGGAACAGCAGGGTGGGCTCGCTGCCGGGCTGGTTTCTCCATTGCTGCAGTTTCTCATGCAGCGGTGCGGACAGCGATGCCAGCGGCTGTCCGTCCTCGCTGTCCGGAGCGTGCAACAGCTTGCGTGCAGTGTCGTTGATCAGGCGGATGTTGTCCTCATGGTCAGTCACGATGATGCCGGCTTGCAGGCGCTGGACGATATGCGCATTCAGGCTGGCGAGGTTGGCGACATCGATGGCGCGGCGGTGGGCGAGCGCCTCGCTCTCGTGAATACGCTGCACCAGCAATGAAGTAACCGCGGCGGTGGCGAAAAACGTCAGGCCCAGCAGGCCTGTCTGCATGAAATCACTGCCGTGCGGGCCGCTCGCCAACCAGTCGCTGTAGAAGTGTTCGACCATGACGGCGAGGGTGGCAAAGGCGGCGAACGGGTAGGCCATGCGTCCCGCGAGCAGAATACTGCCGGTAGCCACCGATATGACGAGCAGGATGCCGAGGCCGCTGGCCGGGCCGCCGCTGGCGAACATGAGTACGGTGATCGCGCCGATGTCTACCAGCAGCTGGGAGATCGCCTGGACCTCGTAACCCGGTATGCGCAGACGGGCACTGAAACCGACGATGATGCTGAACAGCAGGTAGACAGTGCTGGCGACTGCGTAAACCTGTGGATGGGACAGGCCGAACGATGTCTGGTCGCGCAGCCCGAAAAACAGGACCGCCAGCAGTCCGGCCAGGATGACCCGGTAAAAGGTCAGCAGTCGCAGCGGTTTCCAGGTACGTGCGTCCGCCGTCTCCGCTGCGCTGACTGCCGGTATTGCGGATGTCTCCGTCATTCTCCTCCCCGCCCTGCATCCAGGTGTTCCTGCGAGCAGTAACAGCGGTCACCGTCGCGGAGTGCCTCCTGCTCGGGAATGTACATGCCGCAATGGCTGCATTGCGCCATCTTGCCTGACAGTTGTCTGCGGCGCGGGTCTTTCCTGCGAGGCTGCAGCCACAGGTGCCTGGCAACAGCGACGATGATCGCCAGTGCAATAAGGATAAGCAGCATGCGCATGGAGTGACTCCCGGTATCCGGAACTGCTGATGATACGTTTATTCATGTCGGCAGGAAACGCGCCGAATGAATAGCTTGATTCCGGGATATGTTATTTGACACACTCTCGCCATGCATTTGCACGAGTACCAGGCCAAGCAGCTGTTTACCGAATTCGGCATCCCGGTGCCTGCCGGTCAGCTGGTGCGCGAAAGCACAGCAGCGGACGGAGCGGCCATGGCCATTGGCGGCGACGCCTGGGTCGTGAAGGCGCAGGTCCATGCCGGCGGTCGCGGCAAGGGCGGCGGCGTGCGGGTAGTGCAGGGACGGGATGCGCTTGCCTCTGCGGTTGACGAAATGCTCGGTACCCGGCTGGTGACCAGGCAGACGGATGCGGAGGGTCTGCCGGTCAACAGTGTGCTGGTCGAGCAGACCGTGTCGATTGCACGGGAAATCTACCTCGGCATGCTGGTCGATCGCACCAGTGAGCGCGTGATCCTGATGGTCTCGAAGTCCGGCGGCATGAATATCGAGGAGGTCGCGGCCAGCGATCCCGCTGCCATCATTACCGAAAGCGTCAACCCGGCAGTGGGTCTGCAGGGTTACCAGTGTCGCAACCTGGCGTTTGCCCTTGATCTCGAGGGGAGGCAGGTCGGTGCGCTGGCAAAGCTGCTCGGTGCGGCCTATCGCTTGCTGCTGGACTGCGATGCCAGCCTGCTGGAAATCAATCCACTGGTCGTCACCGCGGACGGGGAGTTGCTGGCGCTCGATGCCAAGGTGGACCTCGATGACAACGCCCTGTTCAGGCATGCAAAGCTGGCTGAATTGCGTGACGCCAGCCAGGAAGACGAGCGGGAACATACCGCACAGCAGCACGGACTGAATTACATCCGCCTGCACGGCAACATTGCCTGCATGGTGAACGGTGCCGGACTGGCGATGGCCACCATGGACCTGATCCAGCTGCACGGCGGTTCGCCGGCCAATTTTCTCGATGTCGGTGGCGGCGCCACGTCCGAACGGGTTGCGGAAGCCTTCAAGATCATCCTGTCCGATCCGCAGGTCGAGGCCATCCTGGTCAATATCTTCGGTGGCATCGTGCGTTGTGACCTGATTGCGCAGGGCATCCTGCAGGCCATCGGGGAGGTCTCGATCGAGGTGCCGGTTATCGTGCGGCTCGAGGGGACCAATGCCGCGGCCGGCCTGGAACTGATTGCCCAGTCCGGCCTGTCGGTCGAAACCGCGAGTGATCTGACGGAGGCCGCCGACAAGGTCGTGGCGGCTGCCGGGGCAACCTCGTCATGAGCGTGCTCGTCAACACTGACACGCGGGTGATCTGCCAGGGGTTCACCGGTTCGCAGGGGACGTTCCATTCACAGCAGGCGCTGGATTACGGCACGCAGCTGGTTGGCGGCGTCACGCCCGGCAAGGGAGGCCAGGCCCACCTCGGGCTGCCGGTGTTCAACACCGTGCGCGAGGCCGTGCTCGCCACCGGCGCTGATGCCACCATGATCTATGTGCCGCCACCGTTTGCCGCCGATGCGATCCTCGAGGCCGTCGCCGCCGGCATCGGGCTGATTGTGTGCATCACCGAGGGTATCCCGGTGCTCGACATGCTGAAGGTCAAGGCCGTGCTGCGCGAGACGGACACCGTGCTGGTCGGGCCGAACTGTCCGGGCATCATCACGCCCGGTGCCTGCAAGATCGGCATCATGCCCGGTCCCATGCATACACCCGGCAGTGTCGGCATCGTGTCGCGCTCCGGGACGCTGACCTACGAGGCCGTGTTTCAGACCAGCCGCGAGGGATACGGGCAGAGCACCTGCATCGGCATCGGCGGGGATCCGATCCGCGGCATGGGTTTCATCGACTGCCTGAAATTGTTTGAGGCCGATCCACAGACGGAAGGTATTGTCATGATCGGCGAGATCGGCGGCAGCGACGAGGAACAGGCGGCCGACTATATCCAGAGCCATGTCAGCAAGCCGGTGGTGTCCTATATCGCCGGCGTCACGGCGCCGCCCGGCAAGCGCATGGGACACGCCGGCGCCATCATCAGCGGCAGCCAGGGCACGGCCGCGGCCAAGATCGCCGCGCTGGAGGCGGCCGGCGTCACGGTGGTGCGCTCACCGGCAGACATCGGCAAGGGTATGAAGGCGGCGATGAGTGTTTAGTAAAACATCATTCTCGCGCCAAGCCGCGAAGGCGCGAAGAAAATAAAAAAAATCACCACAGAGTTCACAGAGGGCACAGAGAAAAACAAATACTCGATACTAAAAAATACTGTCATTCCCGCCCCCCGCCTTCGCGGGGACAGGCTCCGGCGTGAATCCAGAGGGTAGATCAACGCATGGAGTAGTTGCCGTAAGGTGCTAAGAAAACAAAAATCACCACAGAGGACACAGAGGACACAGAGAAAAATTAATACTCAATGCTGAAACAATTACACGTCATTCCCGCGCAGGCGGGAATCCAGTGGTAAATATACAATCGCAAGTTCCGTTTTACGCCTAGGATAGGACGGTGCACTGAAGCCACAGGTTAATCAATATTTATTGCGGTTGTAATTTCCAGACTGGATTCCCGCCTGGTCGCTACCGGCATCCTGCCTCTCACGACACTTGTACATCCCTGTACATCGCGCGGGAATGACAGTATTTTTTAGTTTCAAGTATTTGTTTTTCTCTGTGTCCTCTGTGGCAAGTTTTTGAATTTTTTCTTTGCACCTTGGCGGCTTTGCGCGAGATTAATGTTTTAATGTCCGCTAAATAGCGGCATCATTGCTCCATGACAGACAAAAACAACACCGGTCTCCGCATCGCCATGGCCCAGCAGGACTTCATGGTCGGTGCCATCGAGGCCAATGCCAGCAAGATACTGGCGGCCTGTAACGATGCGGGTGACGAGCTGGCAGCCGATGTAATCGTATTCCAGGATCTGGCCCTGACCGGGTATCCGCCTGAAGACCTGTTGCTGCGGGCGCATTTCATCGGGCAGGTCGAGGCGGCCGTGGCCCGGCTGACCGACGGGATC
>JABDRC010000336.1 GCA_013041945.1 Halobacteria archaeon | reverse complement strand
AGCGGACTGGGGGGCGGCCATGACGAGCGGGAACAGACACTGAACCAGATCCTGGCCGAGATGGATGGATTCGAGCCGGAACAGACGGTCGTGGTGCTGGCCGCGACCAACCGTCCCGACGTGCTGGACCCGGCATTGCTGCGCCCCGGGCGCTTCGACCGCAAGATCACGCTGGAACTGCCGCGCAAGGAGGCACGCCAGAAAATACTCGAGGTGCATGCCCGCGATATACCCCTTGACGCTGACGTCAACCTGCAGAATCTGGCCGCCCGCACCGTCGGTTTCTCCGGCGCTGACCTGGAAAACCTGATGAACGAGGCGGCCCTGCTGGCCGGTCGCGCGAACCGCGACAAGGTCGACGCCCGGCTCCTCGATGCGGCACGTGACAAGATTGTCCTGGGTGCGGAAAAGGAAACCGTACTCAATGAAGAGGAGAAGCAGCGCGTGGCCTACCACGAGTCAGGTCATGCCCTGCTGGCCTGCCTGCTGCCGCACACGGATCCGCTGGCCAAGGTCACCATCATCCCGCGCGGCCGTGCGCTGGGCGTGACCGAGCAGATGCCGGAAGAGGAGCGTTATACCCTGTCGGAGAGTTATCTGCGGGACCGCATCGCCATCATGCTGGGCGGACGACTGGCCGAAAAGATCGTCTTCGATGAAATCAGCAGCGGGGCGGAAGACGACCTCAAGCAGGCCACCACGCTTGCACGCCGCATGATCAGTCAGTGGGGGATGAGCAAGAAGCTGGGGCCGGTTGCCTTTCGGCGCGGTGAGGAACATATCTTCCTCGGCCGCGAAATGGCCCAGCAGCGTGACTTCAGCGAGCATACGGCGCAACTGATCGATGACGAGGTCCGTGAACTGGTCGGGGAGCTGGAGGGCAGGGCACATGAAATCCTCGCCGCACACCGCGAGCAGCTCGACACCCTGGCCGCTGCTTTGCTGGAACACGAGATACTGGAGGCAGACCAGATCCAGGCACTGTTGAATACGTCCCTGCAACCCTCGCGCGAATCGGCCGGGGCTGCCCCCTAGCTGGCGCGCGGACACGGCCGGGCAGGCTGGCGCAATGCACCGTTCAATGTGATGAGACATGATGCAGACAAGCGGCAGGCCTGGCTGACGTCACCTATCGCACGCCATATCTGGACGACCAAATACCGCTGGCAGAAAGCAGGCAGGGCACGGGAAGACGGTATCGAGGATAGCTGGCGTCGCGTTGCACGCGCGGTGGCAGCCGTGGAACCGAATGGGCGCGATCTCTGGGAGGCGCGCTATTTCGAGATTCTGCGTGGTTTTCGTTTCCTGCCGGGCGGTCGTATTCTCGCGAACGCGGGAACCGGACAGCGCGTGACCCTGTTCAACTGTTTCGTCATGGGTCTGATCGAGGATGACATGGAGGGCATCTTCGAGGCGCTCAAGGAAGGTGCGCTGACCATGCAGGCGGGAGGTGGTGTGGGCTACGATTTCTCCACCCTGCGGCCGGCCGGCACGCTTGCCCGGTCGGCGGCGCGCATCGCCTCGGGCCCCGTGCCGTTCATGCAGGTGTGGGATGCCATGTGCACGACCGTGCTCTCCACCGGCGCCCGCCGCGGCGCCATGATTGCCAGCCTGCGTTGCGATCACCCGGATATCATCGACTTCATCGAGGCCAAGCGCGAGCCCGGCCGCCTGCGCCATTTCAACCTGTCGGTGCAGGTGAGCGACGCGTTCATGCAGGCGGTGGAGGCCGGTGCGGACTGGTCCCTGGTGTATCCGGCTGCCGCACTCGATGGGGACGCCGATGCGGAAGTCGTGCAGCGTTGCTGGCCCGGCCACGACGAACCGGTTGCCTGCAGGGTGCTGGCGCGCCTGCCCGCGCAGGACCTGTGGGCGCGCATTATGCGCGCGACCTACGAGTCAGCCGAGCCGGGTGTGCTGTTTGTTGACCGCATCAATGAATTCAACAATCTTGCGTCGCGGGAAACGATCACGACCACCAATCCCTGTGGGGAGATTCCGCTGCCGCCTTACGGGGCCTGTAACCTCGGGTCGCTCAACCTGGTGCAATTCGTGCGGGACCCCTTCACGCCGCGTGCGCGACTGGATCTGGATGCCGTGCGTGAGACTGCCACGGTTGCCACGCGCCTGCTGGACAATGTCATTGACTGTTCGTGGTTCCCGCTCGAGGCGCAGGCCGAACAGGCCCGCGGCAGCCGTCGCATCGGGCTTGGCATCACCGGGCTGGCCGATGCCCTGATCATGCTGGGTCTGCATTATGCGGAGACCGCGGCACAACGCGAGGCGGCCCGGGTCATGGCCACGGTGTGTCATGCGGCCTACCGCAGTTCCATCCAGCTGGCGCGGGAGAAGGGCAGTTTCCCGCTGTTCGCGCGGGACGCCTGCCTGGAGAGCCGGTTTGTCCGCACGCTGCCGGAAGATATTTCTGCAGGGATTGCCGGGTCCGGCATACGCAACAGCCATCTCACTGCCATTGCCCCGACCGGCACCATCAGCCTGCTGGCCGATAATGTCTCCAGCGGCATCGAACCGGTGTTCGGCGCCCGCTATACACGCAAGCTGCTCAACGCGCAGGGGCAATACGAGCAGTTCGAACTTGAGGATTATGCATTGCGTCACTGGCGGGAGCAGCGCAACGCTGCTGCGGACCTGCCGGCGTCATTCGTGGAGGCGCGCAACCTGCCGCCGGAGGCGCACCTGGCGATGCAGGCCGCATTGCAGCCCTTTGTGGATAACGCGATTTCCAAGACGATCAATGTCCCTGAAGATTTTCCCTTCGATAAATTCAGGGACCTGTACCGCAAGGCCTGGAAGGCCGGCCTCAAGGGTTGCACGACATTCCGCGCCAATCCGGTTACCGGGGAGCTACTGTCGTCAGGCGCGGAACAGGCCGACGACATGCAGGGTGCACATTGCTGTACGATCGAGCGCGAGGGGGACTGAACCGCTGTTGGGTGTCGGCAGACCAGGACTATATACGAGTCACCGGGCGAGCGACGGTAACGTCTTTGCAGTTATACCTGCGCGAGAATTTTCCGCAGTCGATGCGCGTCTTTCGCCGCGTAACCGGACTGGTCATTGTCGAAGAAACAATAAAC
>JABDRC010000332.1 GCA_013041945.1 Halobacteria archaeon | reverse complement strand
TATAGACCCCATCCCCTTCTATTGCGGGCGAAGCCTGGCTGCAGGAATATGGGACGGGGTCTTGTCATTAATTCTGCTCAGCCATTCAGCGGCACTTATCCCGTTGAATTTCCGTTCAAGAAACAACGCATCGGATTGTGTCATCGTATGCTGCAGTCCGCCCGGCAGAAAGGTTGCCCAGTCATGTCCAATATGTTTGTCGCGAAGAACATAAAGGCTTAAACGATAGTTGAAGATGTTCACACCGCTGCCGCCGCAGGATCTGGATTCCTTGTCATACAGAACAACACCGGCAAGATCGGCATCCGCGGAAGCGAAAGCATACCGACCGTGCGGGTAAGCATGACTGAGGTAGCTGTATAAATTGATGAAGCCTCCTTTGGAGGGGTCGGCGCATTCAGGGCAATTGTCCGGGAGCTGCAGACCCAGGGTCGCCGTCAACTTGCGCTCGAAACAGGACGTTTTAATCGTTGATTCCGGAAGCACCGGCGCGGAGTCCACCAAAGCCGCAACGGATCTCCCGCCAAATGCTTCAACAACCTGCGGGTAGTTGATCAGCACGCCGAACCCGCCAGCGCTTGCCCCCACCAGTGCCACATCACCCGCATCCCGGAAGTGGGGTGAAACCAACTGCAGAATGCGCTGGACATTTCTATAGCCTAAAAACTGTTGCTTTCCCGGAACACCAGTAACCCTGGCATTCTCCCTGTAACCGCCATGCAGATCACCGGTGCAGTAAGGGATATATATGTGGTTCCAGCCTGCTACAGGGTTCGAGGGATTCTTCGTATTGAAGATACCCTGATTGCCCAACGTTGCAGCCCAGTGGTTGAACTTTTTACGGGAAAAACTTTCACCCGCGATCGGCGCATTAGCGTTTTGCTCGCATGATTTGGCGTCATAGCAAGCTCCACCGCCTTGCAGATAAATCATCACTGCATCGGCTCCCGGCAACAGTCGTACGCCAACGCCGGTGGTTGACCCGTCGCGACAAGAAGTGTCTGCTCGTGGAATCCAGATCCAGTCCCCCGGGTTCGCTTTGGCGCTCGCCAGATCACGGGATTGGCGATTATTGTTGTCAGCTGACAGTGCGCCCGGCGAGACCGGTAATAACATAAGTGCGACTGCAATTATTCTAAGCATCCTGACGAATCACCCGGGTCTGACCTCATTTATTCCTGTCCGATAAAACCGGGATGCCAGGCAAGACCGGACAGTAAATGCAACTTATAGCCGCCGTCCCCTTTCATTCATCTGGTTAAACCTGATCGAGCGCCTGGCTGACATCCCCGATAATGTCGTCGATATGCTCGATACCCACCGATATTCGCACCAGGTCGGCGCTGACACCGGCGGCCTTCAACTCGTCCTCGTTCAGCTGCCGGTGCGTAGTCGAGGCCGGATGGCATGCCAGTGACTTGGCGTCGCCGATATTCACCAGGCGCAGGATCATCTGCAGGGCATCAATAAACCTTGCGCCCGCCTCGAATCCGCCCTTGATACCGAAACTCAGGATACCCGAGGCCTTGCCGCCGGTGATCGCCTGGCACGTCCGGTAATACGGGCTGTCCGGCAGGGCCGCGTAGTTCACCCAGCCGATCTTGTCATGCTTGATGAGGTAGGCGGCGAGCTTTTCGGCATTTTCACAATGGCGCTCCATACGCAGACCGAGCGTCTCCAGTCCCTGCAGGATGAGAAAGGCATTCATCGGCGACAGCGCAGCCCCCGTGTTCCTGAGCGGCACCACACGGCAACGCCCGATATAGGCTGCCGGCCCGAGCGCCTCCGTGTAGACCACCCCGTGGTAGGAAGGATCGGGTTCGTTGAGCATTGGAAATCGCTCTTTATTGGCAACCCAGTCGAACTTTCCGGAATCGACGATCATGCCACCGATCGAGTTGCCGTGCCCGCCAATATATTTGGTGAGCGAATGAATCACGATATCGGCGCCCAGCTCGAACGGACGACACAGGTAGGGCGTTGCAACCGTATTGTCCACCATCAGCGGAATGCCATGACGACCGGCGATTTCCGCCAGCCGGGCAATATCGACCACATTGCCGGCGGGATTACCGATCGACTCGCAAAAGATGGCACGGGTGTTGTCATCAATCGCCTGCTCGAATCCGTCAAAGTCTTCCGCAGACACCATGCGGACTTCAATGCCCTGCCGCGGCAGGGTGTGTGCAAACAGATTGTAGGTGCCACCGTACAACTGGCTGGTACTGACGATGTTGGTTCCGACATTGCAGATACACTGGACGGCATAGGTGATTGCCGCCATCCCCGAGGCCACCGCCAGCCCGGCAATCCCTCCTTCCATGGCGGCCAGCCGTTCTTCCAGCACTGCGTTGGTGGGATTCATGATCCGCGTATAGATATTGCCCTGGACCTTCAGGTCAAACAGGTCCGCGCCGTGCTGGGTATTGTCGAAGGTATAGGAGGTCGTCTGATAAACAGGCACGGCGGCCGCTTTCGTGGTCGCCTCGGACTCGTAACCGTGATGCAGGGCCAGGGATTCAAGTTTCATGATTGCTCCTCGCAGAGAATGGGAAGACAGCAGTTAACGGATAATATCAGTGTCAGAATACAATTCCTGCTTACATTAGCTAAAATTTGAATACAGGGTCAATAAACAATAAAGGGGTCGGTGTCATTTTACGAGCAAGAAATAGTGGCATCGACTCCTTGTATTTGAAGGACACCCATGAAAGCGATCGTTTTTACACATTATGGACTGCCGGATGGTCTGGAATTTATAGAGGTCCCGAAACCCTCGCCGAAGGACGATGAATTACTGATACGTGTGCACGCGTCATCCGTTAATTCGTGGGACTGGGAGTTTCTGACCGGCAAGCCGTTTATTAACCGCCTCATGTTCGGACTTCTGAAGCCAAAACCCGGGAAACAGGTACTTGGGGCCGACATCGCCGGAACGGTCGAAGCCACCGGCAAACACGTCACACGATTCCGGCCTGGAGATGAGGTGTTCGGGGATCTCTGGGATAGCTGGGGTGGTTTTGCAGAATATGCCTGTGCGCAGGAAACCGGCCTGGAAGCGAAACCTGCAAATTGCACCTTTGAGGAAGCCGCCACCGTACCGCAGGCAGGTGTGCTGGCCCTGCAGGGACTTCGTA
>JABDRC010000331.1 GCA_013041945.1 Halobacteria archaeon | reverse complement strand
TGCATGTTGGAGATGATGCCCTCGAACGGGTGCCTGCGCTCGACGTTGCCGCGGCGTTCGTTGAGATAGCGGAACGCGATCACCTCCCCCCGGCTGCCGTACAGCAGGATGTCGCGGATGTCTTCGGACAGCTCCTCGAAGGGCGTCTCGATATCGAAGCCGTAGTGTTCCGCCAGCGAGTTGATCAGCTGGAAATAGTAGGCATTGCGCCGGTCCCAGCCGCGAACGGCACCACCGGCCAGGCTGAGTTCCGGGTGGGCCACGACCCGGTCGGCATCGAAGAACTGGCGGATACCGAGACCGTCGCAGGCGGGGCAGGCGCCGGCCGGGTTGTTGAAGGAAAACAGCCGGGGCTCGAGCTCGGTAATGGAATAACCGCACTGCGGGCAGGCGAACTTGGCCGAAAACAGCAGTTCCTCGTGGTCCGGCTTGTCCATCCAGGCAACCCGCGCAAGTCCGTCCGACAGGCGCAGCGCGGTCTCGAACGATTCGGCGAGGCGTTGCTGGATGTCCGGCCGCACCTTGAAGCGGTCGACCACGGCCTCGATCACGTGCTTGCGGCGCAGGTCGAGTTTCGGCGGGTTATCGAGCTCGACGATGTCGCCGTCGATGCGCGCACGCACGAAGCCCTGCGCACGCAGCTCCTCGAGTACCTGGACATGTTCGCCCTTGCGCGCCTCGACCACCGGCGCCAGCAGGACCATGCGGGTGCCTTCCGGCAGCTCGAGTACGTGGTCGACCATCTGGCTCACGGTCTGCGCCTCCAGGACCGTGTCATGCTGCGGACAGTGCGGCGTGCCGGTGCGCGCATACAGCAGGCGCAGGTAATCATAGATCTCGGTGATGGTGCCGACCGTCGAGCGCGGGTTGTGCGAGGTTGATTTCTGCTCGATGGAGATGGCCGGCGACAGGCCCTCGATGTGGTCGACGTCCGGCTTCTCCATCATGGACAGGAACTGCCGGGCATAGGCGGACAGCGATTCGACATAGCGGCGCTGTCCCTCGGCATAAATGGTGTCGAAGGCAAGCGAGGACTTGCCGGAGCCGGACAGCCCGGTCACCACGATCAGGCGATCGCGCGGCAGGTCGAGATCGATATTCTGCAGGTTGTGGGTGCGGGCACCCCGGATATGAATCGTGTCCATCGCGCTCTGTGCCTGGTCGGCCAACCTGTTAATATACGGCGTTTTCGCGGTGACAGGCAAAAGGACAGCAAAACAGTGAGTCAGGCAGGCAGCCCGGGACCGGGTATGAATCGCACCGAGCTGCGGGCAGCCCTTTCTCTTTCAGGCATTTACGCCCTGCGGATGCTGGGCCTGTTCATGATCCTGCCGGTGTTTGCCCTGTATGCCGCCGACCTGGACGGCGTGACCCCGACACTGACCGGGCTGGCCATCGGCATCTATGGCGTCACCCAGGCCCTGTTGCAGATCCCGGCCGGCCTGCTGTCCGACCGGATCGGCCGCAAGCCGGTGATTATTGGCGGGCTGCTGGTCTTTGCGCTGGGCAGCGTGATGGCCGCGCTGGCGGACAGCATCTGGCTGATCATCCTCGGCCGCGCCTTGCAGGGGGCGGGCGCGATTGCCGCGGCCATCATGGCGCTGGCTGCGGACCTGACGCGGGAGCAGCACCGCATCAAGACCATGGCGCTGATCGGCATGAGCATCGGCCTGTCGTTTGCGCTGGCCCTGATCCTTGGACCGGTGCTGAACAACCTCGTCGGTGTGCCCGGAATTTTCGCCCTGACCGCCGTGCTGGCGCTGGGTGGCGTGCTGGTCGTGCTGTTCGTGGTGCCGCGACCGGCAGCACTGCGCATTCACCGCGAGGCCGAGGCGGTACCGGCCCAGTTCGGCCGTATCCTTACGCATGGCCAGCTGCTGCGGCTCGATGCCGGTATCTTTATCCTGCACGCCATTCTCACCGGCAGTTTCGTGGTGTTGCCACTGATATTGCGGGATGAGGCGGCGGTGCTGGCCGCGGACCACTGGAAGATCTACCTGCCGGTACTGGTTTGCTCGGTAGCGGCAATGATACCGTTGATCATCCTGGCGGAGCGCAAGGGGCACACGCGGGCCGTGTTCCTGGCGGCCATCGGGCTGTTGATGACGGCGCTGGCCGGACTGTACGCATTGCCGGTGTCGGTCGTCAGCGTGGTCGCCATGCTGCTGGTGTTTTTTACGGCCTTTAACCTGCTGGAGGCCATGCTGCCTTCGCTGATATCGCGCGTGGCGCCGGTCGATTGCCGTGGCACCGCCATGGGCTTCTATTCCAGTGCGCAGTTCATGGGCGCGTTTGCCGGCGGTGTCATGGCCGGCTGGTTGCAGGGGCAGTTCGGGCTGCAGGCCTTTTTCCTGTTTGCCGCTGCCGCATCGTTTGCCTGGCTGCTGCTTGCCTTCGGCATGGTGCCGCCGGCGAAGCTCAGCAATTACGTCTACAGTCTGGGCGGGCAGTCCGGTGTCGACCGTGAGGGGCTGGCGGAAAGGCTGCGCGGGCTGGCCGGGGTGTCCGAGGTGGTCGTGGTCGAGGAAGACGGGGTGGCCTACCTGAGGATCGACCGGCGGGTATTCGATGAATCGACGTTGCCCTGACCGGCACTGACCGTCCTACCCTACATCCCGTTGGGTATTGGCCTCACGGAATTGCATGGATGCGATGCCTGCCATCGCATAAAATAGCGACAGCAGGATCACGCTACCCGGTTTCGAATGCCGGTGACGCAACCTATCGAAACCACATACTTATATATAACAGGAGAACAACATGGCGCGAGGAGTGAACAAGGTGATTCTGGTCGGTAACCTCGGCAAGGACCCGGAAGTCCGTTACATGCCGAACGGTAACGCGGTGGCGAACATTACGCTGGCAACCTCCGAATCCTGGAAAGACAAGCAGACCGGTGAGCCGCAGGAAAAAACCGAGTGGCACCGTATCGTGCTGTTCCGGCGGCTGGGCGAGATTGCCGGCGAATACCTGAAGAAGGGTTCGCAGGTCTATATAGAAGGCAAGCTGCAGACCCGCAAATGGCAGGACAATTCAGGCAACGACCGCTATACCACGGAGATCGTTGCCGACAACATGCAGATGCTCGGCGCCCGCGGGGGCGGCAGCGCCGGATTCCAGGGCGATGCGGCACCAAAGTCCAAGGCCGCACCGGCACCGGCGACAGCCGGCGCCGATGACTTTAACGATGATATTCCGTTCTAGCGGTTCATTTAACAGGAATAGATAAAAGGCCTGCATATGCAGGCCTTTTTTTACTTCATCCGCCGATCGTGCGGAAATGAATGACGTGGCTGTTGGGTTGAGCAGACGGGTCTGCCGTCTATGCGCGTGGGCCGGACAACCGGCGGTAAATCAGCTGTTGCCCGCCCGGGTCAGCGGCACGCTGCAAACGTACAGCTGATATCCGTTTACCTCATATATGAAATCACGATGCCGGGGACCCCAGGATATTGGGTTTGAATGTTGCGTATAATCATTGCCGCCCGGCGGGATTTATGCCGTTGCAGCCACCCGGATGGACGATAATTGGCCAAATGTTGTCAATCTACACAAGCAATCTATGGCAAGTTTTTGATTTCATTTTATATGTCCAGGGAGGTCACCCGGATATTTCCTGAATGTGTCCTAAGTTACTGTCCAAAAGGCGATTTTTTGCATTTTATGCTTGACGGAACAAACCTCTCTCCCTATAGTGTCGCAAAGTGGGGCTCAGTGGTAATTAATGGGTCCAAAGGGAGCAAAAGGGGGCTGTTTTGTTCATTGGTGGTAGCACCGTCAATCTGGACGCGAAGGGGCGGCTTGCCTTCCCGACTCGCTACCGCGCCGAGCTGATAGAGCGTTGTGCCGGCCAGGTCGTGCTGACCGTCGACGAAAATCGTTGCCTGAGCCTCTATCCCCGCCCCGACTGGGACGAACTGCAGCGCAGCCTTGTCCGCATGCCGAACCAGGACGGGCGCGTGCGCAACCTGCAGCGCGTCCTGCTTGGTTTTGCGACCGAACAGGAGCTGGACAAGAACGGTCGCGTGCTGATACCGCAGCGCCTGCGCGAGTTTGCCGGCCTCGACAAGCGCGTCGTGCTGACCGGACTGGGTAACAAGTTTGAAATCTGGAATGAAGAGGCCTGGGAGAAACTGTGTGGCACATGGGTCGAAGAGGGCAACAGCAGTGGCGAGTTGCCCGACCCGTTCAGTGATCTGAAACGCTGACAGGTGGAACAGCGCCAGACACACCGGCCGGTACTGCTTGCAGAAGTCCTGGCAGCACTGGCAATACAACCGGATGGTATCTACGTAGATGGAACTTTTGGACGCGGTGGTCATGCCGCCGCAATTCTTGATGAGCTCGGACCAGAAGGGCGGCTGTTCGCCATGGACAAGGACCCTGAGGCGGTGCAGTCAGCAGAGGAGCAGTTTTGCAACGATCCTCGTTTCGAAATACAACAGGGTGCATTCACAATGCTGAGCCGGGTGGTAGCGCAGCGACAACTGGAAGGACAGATCAACGGTCTGTTGCTCGACCTCGGTGTTTCCTCGCCGCAACTCGACGATGCAGCGCGCGGCTTCAGTTTCTCGCTCGACGGTCCCCTCGACATGCGCATGGATCCGGCGGCCGGACGCAGCGCGGCGGAGTGGCTGCAAACAGCCAGTGAGAAATCCATCGGTCATGTGCTCAAGACATATGGCGAGGAGCGTTTCTCGAAACGCATCGCACGTGCAATTATCGAACAGCGCGAACGCGAGCCGATCCGCACGACCGGTCAGCTGGCCACACTGATTGCCGCTGCCGTCCCGATGCGCGAGCAGCACAAGCACCCGGCGACGCGCAGCTTCCAGGCGATTCGCATCTACATCAACAACGAGCTGGACGATGTCAGGGATGTGCTGGCACAGGTTCCCGATGTGCTTGCTCCCGGCGGTCGCCTGGCCGTAATCAGTTTTCATTCGCTCGAGGATCGCATCGTCAAGCGTTTTATGCGCGATGAATACCGCGGCGAGCAGCCGCCGGCGGAGTTTCCGCTGGCCGGGATGGACTACCGGCCGCGCATGAAACCGGTTGGCAAGGCGCTGCGCGCCGGCGCGGCGGAAGTGCAGGACAATCCACGCGCACGCAGTGCCGTGCTCAGGGTGGCGGAGCGGCTGCAATGACGACGCGCCTGGGCAAGGTCCTCATCCTGCTGTCTCTGGTGCTCGTCTCGGCCCTGGGGGTCGTCTATACCAAGCACCAGGGCCGCACGCTGTTCGTCGAGTTGCAGGCGCTGCGCGAGGCACGCGACAGCATGGACATCGAGTGGGGCCAGCTGCAGCTGGAGCAAAGCACGCTGACGACGCAGGGGCAGGTCGAGCGCGCGGCGCGCGAGCGCCTCGGCATGGTTTATCTGGCGGCTGACGTGGCGGTGATTGTCCGACCATGAATCATAACCGTGACAACAGGCAATACACGGCACGCAGGATTATCCTGGTCCTGTGCATGCTGCTGGCGGCCGCGATGCTGATCGGGCGCGCCGTGACCCTGCAGGTGCTCGACAAGCAATTCCTGCTGGACCAGGGGCAGGCACGTCACCTGCGCGTGGTCAGCCTGTCAGCGCACCGGGGCATGATTCGCGACCGGCACGGCGAGCCGCTGGCCATCAGCACGCCGGTCGAGTCGGTGTGGGTCAACCCGCAGGTGCTCGGCAGCGAGCAGGACCGTATCCCGGAACTGGCGCGCATGTTGTCCCTCAAGCCGGGCAGCGTGAAGCGCACAGTGGCCGGCCGCGCGGACCGCGAGTTCATCTACCTGAAACGTCATATCAGCCCCGACCTGGCCGAGCGTGTCATGGCCCTGGAAATACCCGGTGTCTACCTGCAGCGTGAATACCGCCGCTATTACCCGGAAGGCGAGGTCGCCGCGCATCTGGTCGGTTTTACCAATATCGACGATGTCGGCCAGGAAGGTCTCGAGCTCGCCTATCAGGCGTGGCTGGAAGGCGAGCCGGGTGCCAAACGCGTCGTCATGGACCGGCAGCGGCATATCGTCGAGGACGTGGAAAGCATCAGCCGGCCGCGTCTTGGCAAGGTTCTGCAGCTCAGCATCGATCGTCGCATCCAGTACCTGGCCTATCGTGAACTGAAGGCGGCTATGAAAACGCACAAGGCCATGGCGGCCTCGGCCGTCGTGCTGGACGTGCACAGCGGCGAGGTGGTTGCCATGGTCAACCAGCCCTCGTTCAACCCGAACAACCGGCAGCAGCTGCGCAGCAGTGACATGCGCAACCGTGCCGTGACCGACGTGTTCGAGCCGGGTTCGACCATGAAACCGTTCGTCGTGGCCGCCGCACTCGGCAGCGGCCGCTATCGCCCGGATACACCGGTCAGCACCTCGCCGGGCTGGTACCGTGTCGGCGTCAACACCGTTCGCGACGTACATGACTACGGCCAGCTGGATGTCACGGGTGTAATCCGCAAGTCGAGCAACGTCGGCATCAGCAAGATCGCACTGTCGCTGACACCTGAATCCATCTGGGAGTTGTTGTCGGACCTGGGCTTCGGTGTGCAGACATTCAGCGGATTTCCCGGCGAGGCATCCGGCCTGTTGCCACACCACGGCGGCTGGAACGCAATCGAGACGGCCACGCTGTCCTTTGGCTACGGGGTATCGGCCACGCCGCTGCAGCTGGCGCAGGCCTACGCGGCACTGGCAAGCGGCGGCATCAAGCGCTCGATTTCATTCCTGCATGACGGGCAGGCTGCTGAAGAGCGTCGCGTGATCCCCGAGCGCATCGCACGACAGGTGCGCGACATGCTGGAAGCCGCGACCGGACCGGAAGGGACCGCGCCGCAGGCGCGTATCACGGGTTACCGCGTGGCCGGCAAGACCGGCACGGTACGCAAGTCCGTGGCCGGCGGTTACTCGGACGATCAGTATCTGGCGGTGTTTGCCGGCATGGCGCCGGCCAGTAATCCGCGCCTGGTCATGGTGGTGATGGTGGACGAGCCGTCCGCCGGTCAGTACTACGGTGGACAGGTGGCCGCGCCGGTGTTTGCGCGGGTGATGGCCGGTGCGCTGCGTCTGATGGCGGTGCCGCCCGATGATCTGCCGCTGCTGCAGACACGCAACAGCGACCCGGGAGAATCTGCATGATGACTGCCGAACAGATGCTGCCCGCGCATACCCTGTCCGGGTTGCTGCGTGATTACTGCAATGACCGGATACGACAGGACATCAGGGTATCGGGACTGGCGCTGGACAGTCGCAAGGTGCAGGCCGGCGACCTGTTCCTGGCGGTGGCCGGGACGCAGACGCACGGCCTGCAGCATGCCCGGCAGGCAATCGCCCTCGGTGCCGTGGCGGTCGCCTGGGAACCGGTGGAAGGCAACACCGCGCTGGCCGAGGCCGCCGCGCTGCTGCCGGCGACGACGGTTGCCGTGTCCGGGCTGGGGCGCCTGGTGGGATTGATCGCCGACCGCTTCTACGGTCATCCGTCGCGCGGCATGTTCATGATCGGCGTGACCGGCACCGATGGCAAGACCTCCGTCAGTCATTTCATTGCGCAGGCGCTGAACAGTCCCGAGCGGCGCTGCGGCATGATCGGCACGCTGGGTTACGGTCTCTACGCCGAGCTGCAACAGTCCGACAACACCACGCCGGACGCGCTGACCATACATCGCTGCCTGCAGGACATGCAGCTGGCCGGTGCGCGCTGTGTGGTCTCGGAAGTTTCCTCACACGCCATGGACCAGGGACGCGTCAATGGCGTGTATTTTGATGTCGCGGTCCTGACCAACCTGTCACGTGACCATCTCGATTATCACGGCAACGTCGAGGCCTACGCCGAGGCGAAGCGCAAGCTGTTCCACTCGCATGGACTGCGCTATGCCGTCATCAATGCCGATGATCCGTTCGGCAGCGCGCTGCTTGACGCGATTCCGCCGGGTGTGGCGCCGGTAGCCTACCGGCTGGAGAACGAGCCGTTCCGCACACGCTTTCCCGCGCAGTGGGTGATCGGGCGCAACCTGCATATGGATGTCAGCGGCATGCAGTTCGATGTCGTCACGCCGTGGGGCAGCGGTCATATCGAGTGCGGCTTGCTGGGACGTTTCAATGCCAGCAACCTGCTCGCGGCGCTGGCCAGCCTGTGCGTGGCCGGGTTGCCGTTTGCCGAGGCGCTGCGTCGTTTGGGTGCCACGCGCACGGTAGCGGGGCGCATGGAACGCTTCGATGCCGGTGCGGACCACCCGCTGGTGGTGGTCGACTATGCACATACGTCCGGCGCGCTCGAGGCCGTACTGGATTCACTGCGCGCACACTGCAGCGGAAAGCTGTGGTGTGTATTCGGTGCCGGCGGCGATCGTGACCGCGGCAAGCGCGCGCAGATGGGTGCCGTGGCCGAACGTCATGCGGACCACGTGGTGCTGACCGATGACAATCCACGCACCGAGGATCCGCAGCAGATCATCGAGGATATCTGCTCGGGCGTCCGCCAGCCGAACAAGCTGCATATCGAACACGATCGTGGAAAGGCCATCGCCCGGGCGATGCATGAGGCAGGCGCGGATGACATCGTGCTGGTAGCCGGCAAGGGGCACGAGACGGTGCAGCTCGTCGGCAACCGTGCACTGCCGTTCAGCGATCGCGAGCGCGTGATGGCGCTGACGCGGGAATGGACACAATGATGGCCATGCAACTGTCGGAAGCCGCGGGCGTGCTTGACGGTCAGCTGGCCGGCGGTGACGCGGCCTTTACCGGCATCAGTACCGACACCCGGACACTGTCCGCGGGTGTACTGTATTTTGCGCTGCAGGGACCGAATTTCGATGGTCATGCCTATGTCGAGGCAGCCCGTGAACGGGGTGCGGCCGCGGCGGCGGTCAGCAAGCCCTGCGCTACCTCGCTGCCGCGTATCACCGTTGACGATACCCGGCTTGCGCTGGGCCGCCTGTCGGCGGACTGGCGTCGCCGCTTCGAGCTGCCGGTCATCGGCATCACCGGCAGCAACGGCAAGACCACGGTGCGTGCCATGCTGGCCGCCATTCTCGCCCGGTGCGGACGCACGCTGTCCACGCAGGGCAACCTGAATAACGACATCGGCCTGCCGCTGACGCTGGCCCGCCTGGGTGCCGACGACCGCTTCGCCATTCTTGAAATGGGCGCAAATCATTCCGGGGAAATCGATTACCTCGCCGGCATCGCGCAACCGACCATCGCGGTGGTGACCAATGCCGGTCCCGCACACCTCGAGGGTTTCGGTGATATCGCCGGGGTGGCACGGGCCAAGGGCGAGCTGTTTGCCCGCCTGGACAGTGACGGCGTGGCGGTCATCAATGCCGATGACGAATTTGCGCCGCTCTGGCGTGAGCTGGCGGCGCATTGCACCATCGTCGAGTTCGGGCTCGATGCGGACTGCGCGGTAACGGCCGAATGGACAGGGAATGCAGACGGCAGTGATGTCACCCTGCACACACCGCAGGGGCTTGCGCAGTTCCGCCTGCCGCTGCCGGGCAAGCACAACGTCATGAATGCACTGGCTGCCGCTGCTGCGGCACAGGCGGCGGGTGCGGACCTGGACAGCATCAGTACCGGGCTCGCCGGCCTGGTGCCGGTAGCGGGCCGTTTCACTATCCATCACCTGCCCGGCGGGATCACCGTCATCGACGATACCTACAACGCAAATCCCGGTTCCCTGCAGGTGGCGCTGGATGTGCTGACCCTGTCGGGCGGGACCAGCTGGCTGGTACTGGGCGACATGGGCGAACTCGGTGACACCGCCGCGGCATTGCATACAAATGCCGGGCGCAGTGCACGGGAAGCCGGGGTCGACCGTTTGTTCGCGCTCGGCGATCTCGCGGCCGCGGCCGCCGACGGTTTCGGCGACCATGCCATGTCCTTCAGCTCGCAGGATGCGCTGCTGGATGCATTGCGCAAGGACCTGCAGGGGCCGCTGCATATCCTGGTGAAAGGATCACGACGCATGCGCATGGAGCGTGTGGTTGAAGCACTGTTGTCCGGAGGGGGAGCCTGACATGCTGCTTTATCTGACCGAGTACCTGAGCCAGTACTACAGTGGCTTCAACGTCTTCCAGTACCTCACGCTGCGCGCTATTCTCGGCGTGCTGACGTCGCTGGGTATTGCGTTCATGGTCGGCCCGGAAATGATCCGCCGGCTGGGCCGCTACCAGATCGGCCAGCCGGTACGCGACGACGGTCCGCAAACACACCTGGTCAAGGCCGGCACGCCGACCATGGGCGGGGCGCTGATCCTGGTCGCGGTTGCCGTGTCGACCCTGTTATGGGCGGACCTGGGCAACCGTTACGTGTGGGTCGTGCTGTTCGTGACCCTGTCCTTCGGCATGATCGGCTGGGTCGACGACTATCGCAAGCTGGTGCTGAAAAATTCGACCGGTATTTCCGCTACCAGCAAGCTGATCTGGCAATCCGCAATTGCATTGAGTGTCACCATCTTCCTCTACCTGTCATCCACCACGCCGGCGGAGACGGCGCTGATCGTGCCATTCTTCAAGGACATCGCCATCGACCTCGGCTGGTTCTACGTGGTGGTCGCCTGGTTCGTGATCGTCGGTTCCAGTAACGCGGTCAACCTGACCGACGGCCTCGACGGCCTGGCGATCCTGCCAACGGTACTGATCGCCGGTGCGCTGATGGTGTTCGCCTACACCACCGGCAACGTCAAGTTCGCCGTCTATCTGGGCATTCCGTATATCCGCGATGCCGCCGAGATTGTCGTGTTCTGCGGCGCACTGGTCGGCGCCGGGCTGGGGTTCCTGTGGTTCAACGCCTATCCCGCGATGGTGTTTATGGGTGATGTCGGCGCGCTTGCGCTGGGCGCGGCGCTGGGCATCGTGGCGGTACTGGTCCGCCAGGAACTGGTGTTCATGGTGATGGCCGGCGTATTCGTCATGGAGACGGTGTCGGTGATTCTGCAGGTGGCATCCTACAAGCTGACCGGCCGGCGCATTTTCCACATGGCGCCACTGCATCACCATTTCGAAATGAAGGGATGGCCGGAGCCGCGCGTCATCGTGCGTTTCTGGATCATCACCGTGATCCTGGTGCTGGTCGGCCTGGCAACCCTGAAGATTCGCTGATGCGGTACGGCGTGTTGAATCCTGTAACGAGCTTCGATTGATGGCGGTCACGGCAGAGGACATGACGGAGAGTTTTGACAAGGCGCGCAGAACGCTGGTCGTCGGTCTCGGCGTGACCGGCCTGTCGGTGGCACGTTACCTGTCACGGCAGGGCGTGCCGGTTGCCATCGTCGACAGCCGCGAACAGCCGCCCGGCCTGGCGCGCCTGCGTGACGAGCTGCCGGATGACGTCGCCCTGTTTCTTGGCGGGTTTCATGCCGAGGCGTTCGCGCGGGCCGAGCAGATCGTGATCAGTCCCGGCGTGTCGCGCGAACAGCCGGAGATCCAGCGCGCACTGCAACGCAATATCCCGGTCATCGGCGATATCGAGTTGTTCGCGCGCGTGGTGCGGGCACCGGTCATTGCCGTGACCGGCTCCAATGGCAAGAGCACCGTGGTCACCCTGCTCGCTGCCATGGCGCGTCGCGCCGGCCGCGACGTACGTATGGGCGGTAACATCGGTACGCCGGCACTCGACCTGCTGGATGACGATGAGCCGGATCTGTATGTACTGGAGCTGTCCAGCTTCCAGCTCGAGTCGGTGGAGTCGCTGCACCCGGCCGCGGCCGTGGTGCTGAATATCAGTGCCGATCACCTCGACCGTTACCCGGATATTTACACCTATGCCCGCGCCAAGCAGGTGATCTATCACCACGCCGCCGTCCAGGTGGTCAATCGCGATGATGCGGCCGCGACCGCGCTCGCTGCCGCGTCCGGCACGGTGGTCGGGTATTCCCTGGGGATACCGGCGGGCAACGACTACGGCCTCATCGAGTCAGACACTGGTCGCTGCCTGGCGCGCGGCGACAAGGCATTGCTGCCGGTCGCCGGGGTGCGCATGGCCGGACGACACAACCTGTCGAATGCGCTGGCCGCGCTGGCACTGGGCGAGGCGGCCGGTCTGCCGCTGCAACCGATGCTGGAGACCCTGCGTGAATTTCGCGGCCTGCCGCATCGCATGCAGTTCGTCGCCGAGCGCGCCGGCGTGCGCTGGTACAACGATTCGAAGGGCACCAATGTCGGTGCCACGCTGGCCGCCATCGACGGCACGGACGGACCACTGGTGTTGATTGCCGGGGGCGATGCCAAGGGGGCGGACCTGTCGCCGCTGGCAGCCGCCGTGGCCGGCAGGGTACGCGCCGTCGTGGTGCTGGGCAGGGATGCGCAGCAGCTCGGCGCCGTACTGGAGAGCGTGACACGTGTCATCCCGGCCGCGGATCTGCCGCAGGCCGTGCAACTCGCAGCCGCCGAGGCACAGGCCGGCGACAGCGTGCTGCTGTCGCCGGCCTGTGCGAGTACCGACATGTTCAGCAGCTATATCGAGCGCGGCGAAGTGTTCATGCAAGCGGTCGAGGGGCTGGCCCGCTGATGGTTGCCGCGACCCGACAGGCCAGGCAGGTGAATGCCGGGAGTGCACGGCTGCCGCGCATCGATTACTGGTTGTTCGGCAGCGTGGTTGCGCTGACCGTGCTGGGACTGGTGATGGTGGCCTCCGCCTCGATAACGCTGGCCGACCGTGAACTCGGCCAACCGCTTTACTATGCCATGCGCCAGGCCGTCTACATTGCGGTCGGTGTCGCAACCGGCCTGCTACTGTTCCGCATCCGCCTGGCGATTCTCGAGCGCATGGGGCTCACGCTGTTGCTGCTGGCCTACCTCATGCTGCTGCTGGTGCTGGTGCCGGGTATCGGCGTCGAGGTCAACGGCGCGGTGCGCTGGGTGAACGCCGGCCTGTTCCGCCTGCAGGTCTCGGAACCGGCGAAGCTGTGCTTCATTATCTATCTGGCCAGTTACCTGGCGCGGCACGGCGAGGAGGTGCGCACGCATGTCAGTGGCTTCGTCAAGCCGATCGGACTGCTGGTGATTGCGTCCGTGTTGTTGCTGATGGAGCCCGACTTCGGTGCGACGGTAGTGCTTGCCGCGACCGCCATGGGCATGATCTTCATGGCCGGCGTCAGGCTGATGCAGTTCAGCGGCGTGCTCGGCCTGGCCGGGCTGTCGCTGGCCGGTATGGCCATATCCTCGCCGTATCGCATGGAGCGCCTGACGACCTTTCTGAATCCGTGGGCCGATCCGTTTGACAGTGGCTTCCAGCTGACCCAGTCGCTGATCGCCATCGGCAGCGGCGCATGGTTCGGCGTTGGCCTGGGGGCCAGTATCCAGAAACTGTTCTATCTGCCCGAGGCGCACACGGACTTCGTGTTCGCGGTGCTGGCGGAAGAACTTGGCCTGCTCGGCGTGTGCGTCGTGATTGCCCTGTACGCCCTGCTGGTCTGGCGCGCCTTCGTGATTGCCGCGCAGGCACTGCAGGCGAACAATGCCTTTGCTGCCTGGCTGGCCTATGGCCTCGGTATCTGGTTCGGCCTGCAAAGCTTTATCAATATCGGCGTCAATATGGGCCTGTTGCCCACCAAGGGCCTGACCCTGCCGCTGATGAGTTATGGCGGCTCCAGCATGATCGTGATGTGCGCCGCCGTTGTCCTGTTGCTGCGCGTGGACCATGAAACGCGCTGCACGGCGGAAGGCCTGTCGGCGAGCGGCATTGCCGCCGCCAAACGTGGCAGGGCGAACCGGTGATGACCCCGGCAGCCGCACAGCGACCGGTCCTGATCATGGCAGGCGGTACGGGCGGACACGTGTTTCCGGCGCTGGCCGTGGCCGATGAGTTGCGCGCGCGCGGCGTCGAGGTTTCCTGGCTGGGTACACAGCGCGGCCTGGAGGCGCGCGTCGTGCCGGCCGCCGGCTATCCGCTCCAGACCGTGCGCGTCACCGGTCTGCGCGGCAAGGGCGCTTTGCGCCTGATCATGGCCCCGTTCATGCTGGCGGGCGCCCTGTGGCAGGCGCTGCGCATCGAGCTGCAGTTGCGACCGCGTGCCGTACTCGGTATGGGCGGATTCGTCTCGGGCCCGGGGGGCGTGATTGCCTGGCTGCTGCGCCGGCCGCTGCTGATCCACGAACAGAATTCGGTCGCCGGTACGACCAACCGCCTGCTGGCCCCGCTGGCACGCACCGTGATGGTCGCCTTCCCGGGAAGTCTGCCGGCCGCGCGCCGGCCGGTGCATACCGGTAACCCGGTGCGCGGGCGGATCATGTCGCTGCCGGCACCGGCGACGCGCCTGGCGGGCCGGTCCGGTCCGCTGCGCCTGCTGGTCGTCGGCGGCAGCCTCGGTGCACGCGCCCTGAACGACACGGTCCCGGCCTCTATTGCGCAACTGCAGGCGGATAACCCCCTGCAGGTTTATCACCAGACCGGCCGCGATGACCTGGAACAGGTCGTCGCGGCCTATAAAGATGCGAACGTGGAAGCCCGTGTCGAACCATTCATCGATGACATGGCGGAGGCCTATGCCTGGGCGGACCTGGTGATCTGCCGTGCCGGCGCGTTGACCGTTGCCGAACTTGCAGTGGTCGGTGTGGCGGCGATCCTGGTGCCGTTTCCACATGCCACCGACGATCACCAGACAGGCAATGCCCGTTTTCTGGCCGACGCCGGTGCGGCTGTGCTGCTGCCGCAGTCCGGGCTGGATGCCGCCGGCCTGGCAGGCATGCTGGCCGATTTGCTCGCCCAGCGCGACGTGTTGCTGGAGATGGCGTGCCGGGCACGGGAACTGGCGATGCCCGATGCGGCACGCCGGGTGGCAGAACTGTGCCTGCAGGCCGCACGACCGGACGGTGCGAGGTGAATGCCGCCATGCACCCGACCGGCATGTCGCAACCACAGGGGATGGGGCGCGTACGCCACGTGCACTTTGTCGGTATCGGCGGTGCAGGGATGGGCGGTATCGCCGAGGTGCTGCATAACCTGGGCTATGAAATCAGCGGGTCCGACATGCGCGAGAATGCCGTGACGCGCCGCCTTGTCGATATGGGCATAACCGTACACATCGGGCATGACAGCGCAAACATTGCCGATTGTGACGCAGTGGTGATGTCGACCGCCATACCGGCGGACAACCCGGAGCTGGTGGCGGCCCGTGCGCAACGTATCCCGGTGGTGCCGCGTGCCGAGATGCTGGCCGAGCTGATGCGCTTCCGTTACGGCATCGGCGTCGCCGGTACGCATGGCAAGACCACCACTACCAGTCTGATCGCCAGTCTGCTGGCCGAGGGCGGGCTCGATCCGACCTTCGTGATCGGCGGGCAGCTGAACAGTGCCGCCAGCCATGCGCAGCTGGGAGCGGGGCACTATCTGGTGGCCGAGGCCGACGAAAGCGATGCCTCGTTCCTCTACCTGCAACCGTCCATGGCCGTGGTGACCAACATCGATGCGGACCACCTGCCGACCTACGCGGGTGATTTCGATCGTCTGCGCCAGACCTTTATCGATTACCTGCACCATCTGCCGTTTTACGGCCTGGCCGTGCTGTGTATGGACGATGCCGAAATCCAGGCCATTCTCGATGAGGTCACCCGGCCAATTCTGACTTACGCCATCGATGCGCAGGCGGACGTGACGGCCGGGGATATCCGCCAGGACAGCGGGCAGACGCATTTCGTCGTGCAGCGCGCGGGGCACACCGGTGACCTCGCGGTCACTCTCAACCTGCCGGGCAGGCACAACGTGCTGAACGCACTGGCCGCCATCGCGGTTGCCAGCGAGCTGGGCGTGGCCGATGCGGCCATCAAAAAGGCGCTGGCCGACTTCCAGGGCATTGGCCGGCGTTTCCAGATTGCCGGCGAGATAGCCACGCCCGCCGGCCGCGTGCTGCTGATCGACGATTACGCCCATCACCCGCGCGAGATTGCGCCGACACTGGACGCGGCACGGGCCGGCTGGCCTGACCGGCGGCTGGTGGTGGTGTTCCAGCCGCATCGTTTTTCACGCACACACGACCTGTTCGACGATTTCATCCAGGTGCTCTCGACGGTCGACGTACTGCTGCTGGGTGAGGTCTACCCGGCGGGTGAAGACCCGATTGCCGGTGCCGACGGCCGTGCCCTGGCGCGCGGCATTCGGGCGCGCGGGCAGGTCGATCCGGTGTTCGTCGAACAGCTGGACACGCTGCCCGAGGTGCTTGCGGGTGTGTTGCAGGACGGTGATCTGCTGCTCACGCTCGGCGCCGGCGACATCGGCAACGTGTCGGCCAGGCTGGTCGCGGATCTGGCCGCAGGCAATCGGTGACGGGAGGATGATGGCGGCTGAACAAACACAGCACTGGCGCGGCGAGTTGCGCGAGCACGAGCCGATGTCGCGGCACACCTCGTGGCGCGTCGGTGGGCCTGCGCGGTGTTACTACACGCCGGTGGATGCGCGGGACCTGTCGCAGTTCCTGCAGCAGCTCGATCCGGATGAGCCGCTGCTGTGGGTCGGCCTCGGCAGCAACCTGCTGGTGCGTGACGGCGGTTTTCCGGGCACCGTGATCTGTCTGCATGCCGCGGTCACGGACCTGGAGTGGCTGGACACGACCACGCTGCGCGTCGGTGCCGGGGTGACCTGCGCCAAGGCCGCACGCGTATCCACGCGGGCGGGGCTGGCCGGCATCGAATTCCTCGCCGGCATCCCGGGCACGATCGGCGGTGCGCTGGCGATGAACGCCGGTGCCTACGGCGGCGAGACCTGGTCGCATGTGGCGGTGGTGGAGACGATTGACCGTGCCGGGCGGTTGCATACGCGCAAGCCGGCGGAATACCGGGTCGGTTATCGCTCGGTACAGGGGCCCGAGGGAGAATGGTTCCTGGCAGCGCACTTCGCGCTGTCGCAGGACAATGCCTTACAGGCGCAGGCGCGCATCCGCGAGTTGCTGACGCAGCGCAGTGCGACCCAGCCGGTGCAGCAATACAGCTGCGGTTCGGTGTTTCGCAATCCGCCCGGTGACCACGCGGCGCGCCTGATCGAGGCGTCGGGTCTCAAGGGGCTGCGTATCGGTGGTGCACAGGTATCGGAAAAGCACGCCAACTTCATCGTCAACACCGGTGATGCCACGGCGGCCGACATCGAGACCCTGCTGTACAGGGTGCAGGATACGGTCGAACAGCAGCACGGAGTACGGCTGCAAACGGAAGTCCGCATTGTTGGCGAACACGCCGCCGGAAACTGAGCGGATGAATGCGAATGCAACAGGAGAACAGCGGGGTTATGGCAAGGTGGCAGTGTTGATGGGTGGTCTGTCGGCCGAGCGCGACATTTCGCTGCAAAGCGGCGGCGCCGTGCTGGCTGCACTGCAGTCCGCCGGCGTCGATGCCCACGGTGTGGATACCGGCGAGCCGGAGTTCCAGGCGCGGCTGCTCGACGGCACGTTTGCGCGCGCATTTATCGCGCTGCACGGGCGTGGCGGCGAAGACGGCGTCATGCAGGGCATGCTGGAAACCGCGGGGCTGCCCTATACCGGCAGCGGCGTACTCGGCTCGGCGCTGGCCATGGACAAGTTACGCACCAAGCAGGTCTGGCAGAGTGCCGGTATTCCCACGCCCGCATTCTGGCAGGTCGACACACGCGCAGAGGCCGCGGCGCTGCGCGACAGCCTGCCTTACCCGGTTATTGTCAAACCGGCGCACGAGGGTTCGAGTATCGGCATCAGCAAGGTGGAGACGGCCGACGGACTGGTGACCGCCTGGGAGTCAGCCGCCCGCTATGACAGCCGGGTACTGGTCGAACAATGGATCACGGGCGGCGAGTACACCGCCGGCATTCTCGGCGAGACGGTATTGCCGCTGATCAGGCTCGAGACGCCGAATGTTTTTTATGACTACGCGGCCAAGTACCAGGCAGATACCACCCGTTACCTGGTGCCCTGCGGACTGGATGATGCAGTACAGACGGAATTGCAGGCACAAGCGCTGGCCGCCTTTCGTGCCGTGGACGCAAGCGGCTGGGGGCGCGTTGATTTCATGCTGGACGAGGCCGGCAAACCCTGGTTCATCGAGATCAACACCGTGCCTGGCCTGACCGACCACAGCCTCGTGCCGATGGCAGCGCAGGCGCAGGGGATCGACTTTACACAACTCGTGCTGCGCATTCTGGATACGGCCGTTGCGCAGCCGGTCGGGGAGGCCGCGCATGCCTGATAGCGGCAAACGCAGCCTGCTGCAGGGGTTGTCCGCCCTGGTCAGCGCACACCGCCGCTCGCTGTCCGGCCTGTTGCTGCTGGCGATGCTTGGCCTGACGACCGCATGGGGTATGCGGTGGCTGTCCGATCCGTACCGGTTTCCGCTCGACGTGGTCGAGGTCAAGGGCGAGTTCAGATATTTGCACAAGCCGATCCTGCAGGCCGCGGTGGTGCCGCATGCCGCCGGCGGATTCTTTACCGTGGACGTAGACAGCGTGCGTGCCGCAGCCGAGGACCTGCCATGGGTGGAGCGAGCCAGGGTGCGGCGCATCTGGCCGGCGACCCTGCGGGTGCACATTGCCGAGCAGCAGCCGGTGGCCGGCTGGAACGGGGACGGTTACCTGAATGACGCCGGCGAGGCGTTCACCCCGCAGTCCGGGCATTCGCCGGCCGGCCTGCCGCAGCTTGCGGGACCTGCGGGACAGGCACCCAGGGTGTTGCGGCGATATCGCCAGGCCAGCCGTGCGCTGCAGACGCTGGGCCTGAAGGTCACGCACCTTGCGATGGACCGGCGCCGGGCCTGGTTGCTGCAGCTGGACAACGGCGTGCAGCTGAAACTCGGACGTGCACGTCCCTGGAATCGCCTGCAACGCTTCGTGCGCGCCTTTCCGGGCGTGTTTGCCGGGCGGCTGGCTGATCTGAAGAGCGTCGACATGCGCTACAGCAACGGTTTTTCGGTGCACTGGCAGTCTCCGCCTGCCGGTGAAGTGGTTGCGCGACAGGATACATAACGGGATGCCAAAAAAGACTGAAAAGAACCTGATTGTCGGACTGGATATCGGTACCTCCAAGGTGGTTGCGATCGTGGGCGAAGTGCTTGCCGACGGTGAGCTCGAGGTCGTGGGTATCGGTTCCAATCCCTCGCGCGGACTGAAAAAGGGCGTTGTGGTCAACATCGAGTCCACGGTGCACTCGATCCAGCGCGCGATCGAGGAGGCGGAACTGATGGCCGGCTGCCAGATCCACTCCGTGTATGCGGGCATCGCGGGCAGCCATATCCGCAGCCTGAACTCGCACGGCATCGTCGCGATCCGTGACAAGGAAGTCAGTCCGACGGACGTCGAGCGCGTAATCGATGCGGCGCGGGCGGTTGCGATTCCCGCCGACCAGAAAATCCTGCACATCCTGCCGCAGGATTTCGTCATCGACAACCAGGAGGGTATCCGCGAGCCGGTGGGCATGTCGGGTGTCCGGCTGGAGGCCAAGGTGCACATGGTGACCGGTGCAGTCAGCGCAGCGCAGAACATTATCAAGTGCGTGCGTCGCTGCGGACTCGAGGTCGATGACATCATTCTCGAACAGCTGGCCTCGAGTTACTCGGTGCTGACGGAAGACGAGAAAGAACTCGGTGTGTGCATCGTCGACATCGGTGGCGGCACTACGGACATTGCCGTGTTCACCGACGGCGCGATTCGTCATACCGCGGTCATCCCGATCGCCGGCGACCAGGTCACCAATGATATCGCCGTCGCGCTGCGCACGCCGATGCAGCATGCAGAGGAGATCAAGATCAAGTACGCCTGTGCGCTGACGCAGATGGCCAGCGCCGAGGAAAGCATCGAGGTGCCGAGTGTGGGCGACCGGCCGCCGCGTCAGCTGGCGCGCCACACACTGGCCGAGGTGGTGGAGCCGCGTTACGAGGAATTGCTGACGCTGATCCAGGCGGAGCTGCGCCGCAGCGGTTTCGAGGACCTGATTGCATCCGGCATCGTAATGACCGGCGGCAGCGCGAAGATCGAGGGTCTGGTGGATCTCGCAGAGGAAATCTTTCATATGCCGGTGCGCCTGGGTGCGCCCCAGTATGTTACCGGCCTGGTGGATGTAGTGCGCAACCCGATTTACGCGACCGGGGTCGGGTTGTTGCTGTTCGGTCATCAAAATCGTGATCAGCGGTCGATGGATATCGGTCTTGGCAAGGGATTGCGCGGTGTGTTGGACAGGATGAGAGGATGGTTTCACGGAAATTTCTAGATTGTTTTGATGTAAGGGTGTCGTCGCGTTCATCGAGGTTGGCGTGGCGGTGTATGAAAAAACTGACGGGTTGTATTGATTGTTTCTGCTAAGGAGGAGACATCATGTTTGAATTACTGGACTCATGTGGACAAAGCGCTGTTATCAAGGTGATCGGCGTCGGGGGTGGTGGCGGCAATGCCGTTCAGCACATGGTAGAAGCGAATATCGACGGCGTGGATTTTGTCTGCGCCAACACCGATGCCCAGGCATTGCAGGGCATGTCGGCGCGTACGACCCTGCAGATCGGCAGCGATATCACCAAGGGACTGGGCGCCGGCGCCAATCCGGATGTCGGCCGCCAGGCTGCTCACGATGACCGTGAACGGATTGCCGAAGTGATCGAGGGCTCCGACATGCTGTTCATTACCGCCGGTATGGGTGGCGGTACCGGTACCGGCGCGGCCCCGGTCGTGGCCGAGGTCGCCAAGGACCTGGGCATCCTGACTGTTGCCGTAGTGACCAAGCCGTTCACCTTCGAGGGCAGTCGCCGCCTGCATGTCGCACACAACGGCATCAAGGAACTCAGCCAGTATGTGGATTCGCTGATTACGATCCCGAACGAGAAGCTGCAGGCCGTGCTCGGCAAGCAGATCAGCCTGCTGGATGCGTTCAAGTCGGCCAACGATGTGTTGCTGGGTGCTGTACAGGGTATCGCCGAACTGATTACCCGTCCCGGCCTGATCAATGTCGACTTCGCCGATGTGCGTACCGTCATGTCCGAGATGGGCATGGCCATGATGGGCTCCGGCACTTCCAAGGGCGAGGACCGGGCGCGCGAGGCGGCCGAGTCCGCAGTGGCCAGTCCGCTGCTGGAGGATATTGACCTGATGGGCGCCAACGGCATCCTGGTGAACGTGACGGCCGGCCTGGACCTGGGGATCGGTGAATTCGAGGAGGTTGGCAACACCGTCAAGGAATTTGCCTCCGAGAATGCCACCGTGGTGGTCGGTACCGTGATCGATCCGGACATGCGTGACGAGCTGCGCGTCACCGTCGTGGCCACCGGCCTCGGTTCACAGGCCCGGCCGGCCGGCGACAAACCCTCGCTGGTTCATGTCGCCCGTAAAAGTGAGCCGGTGCGCAAGGCGGTAGACGACAGGGCGGGCGGGTCGACGGATTACGACACGCCGACCGTGATTCGCAAGCGCAACAAGAGCGCTGGCAATACCGCCGAGGACATGGATTACCTCGATATCCCGGCCTTCCTGCGTCGCCAGGCCGACTAGTGGGCAGCGGGCTGGTGGCCGGGTTGTCCAGTCCCGGTCATCAGCCGCCCGCATTGCTTATGGGGAGATAAGGATATCTGATGTGATTGTCATCGTTTGGTGATTGCCTGAAGGCGTGACCTGTGTTCTATGCAGGTTAATGAGCGTGTGCTAATATGCCTCCGGCTTTTACCGGTACTTGTCTTGGAAAACGGCTATTTATGGGGGGAAGTCCAGGCCATGATTCGACAACGTACTCTCAAGAATGTGATCCGCGCGACCGGCGTGGGTCTGCATACTGGCGAGAAAATTTACCTCACGTTACGACCGGCACCGGTGGATACCGGTATCGTGTTCTGTCGCGTGGATCTCGACCAACCGGTGCAGATTCCGGCGCGTCCGGAGAATGTCGGGGATACCCGTCTGTCGACCACCCTGACCCGGGACGATGTGCGCATCTCCACGGTGGAACACCTGCTGTCCGCCATGGCCGGGCTGGGCATCGATAATGCCTATGTCGACCTGAGTGCGGCGGAAGTGCCGATCATGGATGGCAGTGCCGGCCCCTTTGTGTTCCTGATCCAGTCGGCCGGGATCGAGGAGCAGAATGCGCCCAAGCGGTTTATCCGCATCAAGCATCCGGTGCAGGTCGAGGACGGCGACAAGATCGCACGTTTCGAACCGTTTGACGGCTTCAAGGTCGGCTTTACCATCGAGTTCGATCACCCGGTATTCAAGTCGAATACACAACATTCGGAAATAGACTTCTCTACGACCTCGTTCGTCAAGGAGGTCAGCCGTGCACGCACGTTCGGTTTCATGCACGAAATCGAGCAATTGCGCGAACGCAAGCTGGCGCTTGGCGGCAGTCTCGATAACGCAGTGGTGCTGGATAATTTCAGGGTGCTGAACGAAGACGGCCTGCGTTACTGCGACGAGTTCGTGAAGCACAAGATCCTCGACGCCATCGGGGATCTCTACCTGCTTGGTCACAGCCTCATTGGTGCATTCGA